>DATGXD010000100.1:0-27683 GCA_035299105.1 Paludibacter sp.
CTATGAAAATCCACAGCCTTACCTTGAACTTATTATGAAATTGAAGCTCGAGGGCTTGGTTGAACTGCGGACCGGGTTTATCCCCGATAGCGAGGTCTGCAATTACTTCAGCGTGGCCGACCTGGTGGCTCAGCCTTACCGCTCGGCAACCCAAAGTGGTGTCAGCCAGATTGCCTACTGTTTCGAAAAACCCATGCTTGTGACCAACGTGGGCGGTTTGGCCGAAATAATCCCCCACGGTAAAGTGGGGTATGTAGTGGGGGTGGAAAAGACTCAAATTGCTGATGCCCTGGTCGACTTTTTCTCGAACAACCGCGCTGAAAAGATGATTGAAAATATCAAGGTGGAAAAACAAAAATTTTCCTGGAACCATATGACCAAGGCCATAAACGGGATTGCGCAGCATCCAGCATCTAAATAGCCCGCTTGCTTAAAATATTATCTGAATTTGACTTTCCAATTTGACAAACTCCCGACGAAATTATGGCCAATGAAATAGTGGAAACGCCGATGATGAAACAGTTCAACGAGATTAAAGCAAAACATCCTGACGCGATTTTGCTTTTTCGTTGTGGCGATTTCTACGAAACCTTTTCTTCCGATGCCATCAGGGCTTCGCAGGTGCTTGGAATCACCCTTACACGCCGTGCCAACGGTGCAGCCAAAAGCATAGAACTGGCCGGGTTTCCGCACCATGCGCTGGATACCTACCTGCCGAAACTGGTCCGTGCAGGCATGCGTGTGGCTATTTGCGACCAACTTGAAGATCCGAAGTTAACAAAAAAGATCGTGAAGCGTGGCGTGACCGAACTGGTTACCCCCGGTGTTTCGTACAGCGATACCACCTTGAGCCACAAGGAAAATACTTTCCTGGCAAGTGTTCATTTGAATAAGAACCACGTTGGAGTTTCGTTTCTCGATATTTCTACCGGCGAATTCCTGGTGGCCGAGGGTACTGTCGAATATGTCGACAAGCTGCTGAACAGCTTCGCCCCGAAAGAGGTGCTTTACGACCGGAACAAACGCCGCGACTTCGAGGCGTTTTTTGGTACCAAGTTCTTTACATATGCCCTCGAGGACTGGGCTTTTATTCCCGATTCGGCCAACGAACGGTTGCTGAAACATTTCGAAACCAAAAGCCTGAAAGGTTTTGGGGTCGACAATCTGCCGCATGGCATAATTGCGGCCGGGGCTATTCTGCACTACCTCGACCAAACCCACCACCAGCAAACGGGACATATTACACAGCTGTCGCGCATTGAGGAAGAACGTTATGTGTGGCTCGACCGCTTCACGGTTCGTAACCTGGAATTGTATGGCACAATCAACGAGGGTGGGCGGACTTTGCTCGATGTGATTGACAAAACCATCAGCCCCATGGGCGCCCGCATGTTAAAACGCTGGCTGGCTTTCCCATTGAAAGATGTGAAGCCCATTACGGAACGCCTTGGCGTGGTCGAATATTTTTTCAGGAATCCGGAACTGAAATTGCTGCTGGAACAAAATGTGGCTTTGATTGGTGACCTCGAACGCATTATCTCGAAAGTGGCCGTGGGTCGCATCAACCCCCGTGAAGTAATCCAGCTGAAAGTGGCTTTGAAAGCTATTGAACCTATAAAGCTGGCTTGCTCCCAATGCGAAAACCCGACTTTGAGGAAAATTGCCGACCAGTTGAACGCATGTGCGCTTATTTCGGAAAAGATTGAACGAGAGATTTCCAACGACCCGCCCGCCATGGTCAACCGGGGTGGTATCGTGAAGCCGGGGATTGACACCGAACTGGACGAACTGCGCGAACTGGCATTCTCCGGAAAAGATTTCCTGCAGAAAATCCAGGAACGCGAAAGCGAAGCCACCGGCATCCCAAGCTTGAAAATCAACTTCAACAACGTTTTCGGTTACTATATAGAAGTCCGGAATCTGCATAAGGACAAGGTTCCCGAATCGTGGATCCGCAAGCAAACGCTTGTCAATGCCGAACGTTACATTACCCAGGAATTGAAAGTTTACGAAGAAAAAATCCTGGGCGCCGAAGAAAAAATCCTTGCCATTGAAACACGGGTTTTCAACGAACTGGTGTTGGCGCTAGTCGACTATATTACGGCTGTCCAGCTTAATTCAAACCTGATAGCCCAACTCGACTGCCTGCTTTCGTTCTCCAAGGTTTCGGCCGAAAATAAATACGTTCGGCCGGAAATCGACGGTTCGGACATGCTCGAAATCAAGCAGGGGCGGCATCCGGTGATTGAGAAACAACTGGCCGTGGGCGAATCGTACATTGCAAACGATGTGTTCCTGGATAAGGATTCGCAGCAGGTAATCATCATTACCGGCCCGAACATGTCGGGTAAATCGGCCTTGCTGCGCCAGACCGCCATCATCACGCTGATGGCGCAGATTGGATGCTTTGTGCCGGCCGAAAGCGCCAAGATCGGGGTGGTGGATAAAATTTTCACGAGGGTAGGGGCGAGCGACAATATCTCGCTGGGCGAATCGACTTTCATGGTGGAGATGAACGAGGCTGCCAGCATCCTGAACAACCTCTCGGACAGGAGCCTGGTACTTTTCGACGAACTGGGGCGGGGTACCAGCACGTACGACGGTATTTCCATTGCCTGGGCTATTGTGGAATATATCCACGAGCATCCCACCTGCAAGGCCAAAACGCTTTTCGCCACGCACTACCACGAATTGAACGAAATGGAGAAGTCGTTCCACCGCATTAAAAACTACAATGTGTCGGTGAAGGAAGTGGATAAGAAAGTGATTTTCCTGCGGAAGCTTGTCCGCGGAGGGAGCGAACATAGTTTTGGTATCCATGTGGCCAAAATGGCCGGTATGCCGCATAGCATTGTAAAACGATCGGAACAAATACTGAAGCAACTTGAAACTGACAACCGCCAGTCGGGGATTTCGAAGCCTGTGGGCGATATTGCCACGCAGCGCGAAGGTTACCAGTTGAGTTTCTTCCAGCTGGACGACCCTGTGCTGGAACAAATCCGCGACGAAATCAAAAACCTTGATATCAATAACCTGACCCCTGTCGAGGCATTGAACAAACTGAATGAGGTAAAAAGGATAATAACCGGGAAATGAATCTTCCCGGTTTTTTTGTGGATGTCCCGGACTAAAATGGCAGGAATAATAACGTTGTAGGGTTTTTCCCTGTTTTCCAAATAACCAAAACTCGTGACTTGTAACCTGCCTACAGCAGGCAAGCTTATAACTACTACTTAATCCGTTGTTTCCCGGTACAGGTAATTGGCGAGGTTCATTGTGGTTCCGTTAAAAATGTTCATGTCCACAAACCCATTGATGCCGGCCAGTTTCAACCGGTCGGTTTTTTGCCAGAATGCCCAGTCGAGCGAAGGCTTTTGCTGGTAATTCACAATCCAAAGCTTGCATTTGTCGCTCAGGATGTCTTTCAGGTAAAGATCGTAGAACCTGTGGTTGCAGTACACAATCGGATAATGCCCCAGTTTTTCGTAAACGGTGGAGATGAAATCGGCCAGTTCGACAATGACAAGTTCCCTGGCGGGCATTACCTTTGTGAATTCGGCATCCAAAACCGGTAGCAAGTCGCTGTCCCTATGCTGGGCAATCGATAAAAAGTTGTTCGCCTGCTCCCTGCCCGGGTATTTGTACGAGAAGAAATGGTACGAACCCACCAGTATCCCCAGCTTTTTTGCTTCGGTGTAGTTTTGCATGTACTTCGAATCCCTGGTTGAAATTCCTTCGGTTGCTTTAATAAACATGAAGTGGGGTTTTTGCGATGCCAGTTGCATCCAGTTGATGTCGCTTTGGTAGTGCGAAACATCAATCCCCCAGACATTTCCCTCCGGGTTCAAGTCGTTCAGTGTCAATGGTGGCTGCTGTATCCGTTTTTGTACTTTTTGTACTTTGTGGGTTGTTGTGTGCTTTTTGTGCGATGCCCTGTGCGACTTTCTGGCAAAGCCGGGAAATTGTGCGAAAACGAGTATGAAAAGTACTGAAATAAGGCGTTTGTACATAAAAACAGGATGGGATTAGAATAACCGTTGCAATATATGAATAGTCTTTGTGCCGGGAAAGGGCATTTGGTTTTTTTATGAATTTTTTTTGCCTTTAATTTGTCCTTTTTTGAATATGGGTTGCAAGTTTTGGTTGTCTGAATAACAGGGGAAATTACACAATGCTATATTGTTTTACTTAAAATAAAATTGACGAAGCTGCCTGTTTTGCAACTTCGTCAATTGGTATTGGACTCGAATCTTGGCGGTGGATTCGGACTTTGATTTATTTTAATAATTCCAATGCTTTGGCAATTGCCTGCTGGATTCCTGCCGGGTTTTTACCTCCTGCCGAAGCAAAGAATGGTTGTCCGCCACCGCCTCCCTGTATTTCCTTGGCGGCATCGCGCGCTATGTTCACTGCATTTAATCCGCCTGCAACCAGGTCGTCGCTCAGTAAAACGGTAAGCGAAGGTTTGCCATCGGCCACGCAGCCTGCCACAAAGAATAGTTTCTCCGGTTGGATGTTGCGAACCTGGAAAGCCAGTGTTTTTACCTGGTCGGGCGACAGGTTTCCTTCGTATTTGATAACTTTTACTCCCCTTACTTCTGTGGCCCCCGATAAAAGCTGGTCGCGCAGGCTCATGATCTTTTCATGTACAAATGTTTCCACCTGCTTTTTCAGTTCCGTGTTTTCTTCGCTCAGTTTCCGTACTGCGTTCAACACATCCGGCGCATTGTTCAGCAATTCCTTGGTTTCGCCGAGGGTGTCCTGCTGTTTGTCGAGCAATTCTTCCACGGCTTTCCCCGAAATAGCCTCTATACGGCGGATTCCGGCGGCAGTGGAACTTTCGGCCACAATGCGCACCATGCCTATGTTGCCGGTCGACCCCACATGTGTTCCCCCGCAAAGTTCAATGGAACTTCCAAACCGGATGACACGCACCGTTTCGCCGTATTTTTCGCCGAACAAAGCCATGGCACCCATGGCCTGTGCATCGGCAATGGGGGTTTCGCGGCTTTCCTGTAGCGGATGGTTCTCCCGGATTTTGCGGTTGGCAATGGCTTCCACCTTGCGGATTTCTTCCCTGGTCATTTTCTGGAAATGCGAGAAGTCGAAACGCAGCGCTTCGGGACTTACGAACGAACCTTTTTGCTCCACATGCGTGCCAAGTACTTCGCGCAGCGCTTCGTGAAGCAGGTGCGTAGCCGAGTGGTTGCATTCGGTTGCTTTGCGTTTCTCAATGTCAATAACAGCTGTAAACGATTCGGTTACATCGGCCGGAAGCTTTTTGGCAATATGTACCGCCAGGTTGTTTTCTTTTTTGGTGTCGATAATTTCAATGGTTTCGTTTTCCGAGTTCAGGCTTCCGCAATCTCCAACCTGACCACCCATTTCGGCATAGAAAGGAGTTTTTGAAAGCACGATCTGGTAAAATTCCTGGTTTTTTTGCTTTACCTTGCGGTAGCGCAGGATTTCGGTATCGGCTTCGTTAAAATCATACCCCACAAAAACGCTTTCGCCTTCGCGTACGGTTACCCAATCGCCGGTTTCAATAGCTGCTGCATTGCGGGCGCGGTCTTTTTGTATTTGCATTTCGGCATTGAACTCGTCTATATTGACCGTCATCCCGTTTTCGCGCAAAATAAGTTCGGTCAAATCGAGCGGGAATCCAAAGGTGTCGTAAAGTGTGAATGCCACTTTCCCGCTAACTTCCGGATTCTTGGCTTCTTTACATTCTGCAATTACTTTGTCGAGTAGTTTGATCCCGGTTTCCAATGTACGCAGGAACGATTCTTCTTCTTCCTTTATTACTTTTTCAATCAGCGTTTTCTGGGCAATCAGTTCGGGATATGCCTGGCCCATGACTTCGCATAACTTGTTGATTAGCTTGAACATGAATGCATGGCGCTGGCCGAGGAAAGTGTAGCCGTAACGAACGGCACGGCGTAGAATGCGCCGGATAACATATCCTGCTTTTGCGTTCGATGGCAGCTGCCCGTCGGTAATCGAAAACGCAATGGTGCGGATGTGGTCGGCAATTACGCGCATGGCAATGTCCACTTTTTCGTTCTTGCCGTACCCGGCTTCGCAAACCCGGCCTATTTCGGCAATAATGGGTGTGAAAACATCCGTGTCGTAGTTTGATTGCACTCCCTGCATGGCCATGCAAAGGCGTTCGAAACCCATCCCGGTGTCGATAACCTTGGCGGGCAATTCTTCGAGCGACCCATCGGCCTTGCGGTTGTATTGCATGAACACGTTGTTCCAGATTTCGATAACCTGCGGGTGGCTTCCGTTCACCAGTGTCAGTCCATCTATTTTTGCGCGTTCGTCGTTGCTGCGGATATCAATATGGATTTCCGAACACGGGCCACAAGGGCCTGTATCGCCCATTTCCCAGAAATTGTCTTTTTTGTTGCCGTTGATAATGCGTTCGGCGGGAAGGAATTTCGACCAGATTTCGGCAGCCTCGTCATCGCGGCCAAGTCCTTCGGGCGCATACCCTTCGAAAACGGTTACATACAAGCGGTCTTTGTCTAATTTCAGCACTTCGGTGAGGTATTCCCATGCCCATTCTATGGCTTCTTTTTTGAAATAATCGCCGAACGACCAGTTGCCAAGCATCTCGAACATGGTGTGGTGGTAGGTGTCGTGGCCAACTTCCTCGAGGTCGTTATGTTTGCCACTCACGCGGAGGCATTTCTGGGAATCGGCCACACGCGGGTATTTTATCGGGTCGTTGCCTAGGATAATGTTTTTAAACTGGTTCATCCCGGCGTTGGTAAACATCAGGGTGGGGTCATCTTTGATAACCATGGGTGCCGAAGGGACGATTTTGTGGTTTTTCGATGCAAAAAAATCGAGAAATGATTGACGAATTTCTTGTGAAGTCATATTTGTAAGTGTTGTTAGCTATACGTTGTTGTTGGTTGTTGGCTGCGCATTGTTTGAAAGTGATATTCTTTTGGAATTAATAACGCCGGAGGCAAGTATCGCGGAGCAAATAACCATATTAGGGTTAATAATATCAAATAAAGACTGCAAAAGTAGCTCAAATTTATTATTTTTGCAGCAACAGGAGGTATAAAAATTGTGATGTCCTGCAGTTTTCCTTGCAGATGTAATTGATTGACTTTCTCTTTATTCCGGTTTTTGCCGGGTTCATGATTTTTTACCCGGAATACCAGGATTTCTATGGCAAAAAAAAAATTCCATTTCAACCCCGAAACGCTGAGTTACGAGCAAATTGAACACTCCATTGCACATTGGTTGAAGCAATTGCTGATCCATGCACTTTCGGGGGTATCGTTGGGTGCGATTTTTTTCTTTGTTTTCGTTTCCACGGTTAGTTCGCCCGAGGAAAAGCAACTTGCGGAGGAAAAACGGAACATGCAGGCGCAATACAAACTGCTCGACAAGCAACTCGACGAAGTGCAGGCTGTCCTGACCGATATGCAGCAGAGGGATGACAACCTGTACCGTGTGGTTTTCCAGGCCGACCCAATCCCCCTCGCCGTCCGGAAAGGCTCTTCGGCAAACACGGAGTATTACGAGCAACTGCTCGGCATGACGAATTCCGAAATTGTGGTGTCCACCACAAAGAAAATAAGCGAACTGAAAAAGGAACTTTATATCCAGTCGAAATCGTACGACGAACTGGTGAAGCTGGCCAAGAACAAGGAAAACATGTTGCAGAACCTGCCTGCCATCCAACCGGTCCTGAATAAAGACCTGACACGCATGGCCTCGGGTTACGGCTGGCGTATCGACCCGGTTTACCATACACGGCGTTTCCACGAGGGAATGGATTTCACCGCCCCGATTGGAACCGATATTTATGCTACCGGAAACGGGAGCATCATGAGTGCCGGCTGGAAACAAGGTTATGGAAATTGTGTGGAAGTGAACCACGGTTATGGCTACATTACCTTGTATGGCCACATGAGTGCCATAAAAGTGCGCGCCGGGCAATCGGTAAAACGGGGCGATGTGATTGGGCTGGTTGGGAGTACCGGCAAATCGACCGGACCCCACTTGCATTACGAAGTGCATTTCAAGGGGCAGGTCATGAATCCGCAAAACTATTATTACCTCGATTTGTCGCCTGCCGATTACGACCGCATGGTACAGATGAGCAACAATTCCGGACAAATGTTTGATTAATATGAATCTCTAATCCTACCTCCTCAGTCGCCCAAATGGGGGAAGATGGTCCACCAAACCTCCCCGGAGGGGAAGCTTAAGTATTAGTATTGTTTGTTTCAACAAAGACCTGATTCGCCAGATGGTGGAGAACAAATATTAGTATAGATCACTACAACAAAGATGGATAGAAAAAAAGACATACAAGACGATGGTGGTATTAGCCCTCATTTGGGGGTTGGTGGTATCGGTATCTTCGATTCCGGGTATGGCGGGCTGACTATCCTGGAAAAAATCAGGGCTGAACTTCCTGCTTACGATTATATTTACCTGGGCGACAATGCCCGCACGCCTTACGGCACCCGTTCGTTCGAGGTGGTGTACAAATACACGCTCGAATGTGTCAGGCAGTTGTTCGAAATGGGTTGCCAACTGGTTGTCTTGGCATGCAACACGGCTTCGGCGAAAGCATTGCGCACAATCCAGCAAAACGACTTGCCCCGGATTGACCCTGCCCGCCGGGTGCTGGGGGTTATCCGCCCTACCGTTGAAGCTGTGGGCGGCCTGACCCGAACGCGGCATATAGGCTTGCTCGCCACCACCGGGACTGTCCAGTCGAACTCTTACCCGCTCGAAATAGAAAAACTGCACGAAGGAATTGTTGTCACCTCCGAAGCTTGCCCTCTCTGGGTGCCGCTTATCGAAAACAACGAGCATTTGTCGGTTGGGGCAGATTATTTCGTCCGGAAAAATATCGATAATTTGCTGGGTTCCGATCCCCAGATTGATACCATTATGCTGGGCTGCACGCATTATCCCTTGTTGCTCGACAAAATAAAAACCTTTTTACCGGCCGGGATAAACGTGGTTTCGCAGGGCGAGATTGTAGCAAAGAGCCTTGCCGATTACCTGTGCCGGCATCCCGAAATGGATGAACGTTGTACCCGGAATGGCTCCGTGCGTTACCTGACCACCGAGTCGGTTGAGAAATTCGCTTCATCGGCATCCCTTTTCCTGCATGAGGATATTCGGGCAGAGCATATTGATTTGGGATGATTGTGGTGGCAACCAATAAGGACTAGATAGTTGCAAATAAAGCCGGTTGAACCAAAAAATGAAAACAATGCTTATCTTTGTGGCTCAAATTTTAAACGTCCTGTCTTGTTTGTCCGGGAATAACGCGTTCAAGGAATTGTGAATTGGTTTATATGGATTTACTACCCGTTCAGGGGACGATTTTTGGGGGAGTAGTGCTTTTGTCAAAGCTTTATATTGCAGGAAAATAACCGCAAATAATATCTAAACCCAAAGACCCGTGGAGTTGTTTTGCGGTCTTTGGGTTTAATGCATCAAATACAAAACAATTGGTTTGTTTATGGGAAGAATATTTTTAATCGGCATATTGATGTGCCTTTCTTGTTTCGCTCACGCCCAGTACAACAAGGGCATTAAGATTGAACCAGTCTTGAAAACCGACACAACTTCCATTGGTCAAAAACTCATGTATCCGCAAACGGATGGGCCGGAAGTTTCCATTAGCAGGATAACCATTCCGCCGGGAGCTTCCACCGGTTGGCACAAACACCTGTTCCCCGTATTCGCATATGTTGAAAAAGGATCTTTGACAGTCGAAATCAGAGATCGCGGAACTGTGGTTTTTGGCAAAGGACAATCGTTTTCGGAAGTTATCAACGTATTTCACAACGGATCAAATCGAGGGACGGAGGATGTGGTGCTGTTTGCTGTATACCTGGGTGAAAAAAACAAGCCGTTGTCTGAACATTGATTGTGCGGTTGGAAAAGCCACAACATACAAAAAAAGTCGTCAGGAAAAATACCCGGCGACTTTTTTTGTGTGAAGCGATGTCGTTTCATTTAGGTTGCCAGTAGCAAACTTTCGGAGAAACAATGGCTTCCTCGGCTTTAAGTTGTTTCATGGCTTTGTCCACTTCCTTGCGGTCGAGGCCGGTGAGTTCTACCAATTTTCCTGCGTTTACAGGTGCGCCTGCCTTTTTCATGGCATCCAGTACGATTTCTTTTGTTTCCATAATAGTTCAAATTTATCCCCAACCCTTCCCGCCTTCGTCAGGAGGTAAACCTAGGGGGTGGGTAAGTTTTGTTAATGCATATTTTTGTTAATTGTATGTTACTCTATGTTTTTCCTCACCATTTTCAAGAATCCTTGCATGCGTTCGGTGTCCTTGTCGTCGATAATTTCAATCAGCGTTTTTAATTCGCCACGGATCTTTTCAAGCTGGTTGTGCGTGTGCGGGTTGAACAGGATTTCGGTCAACAGGTAATCATCTTCGCCCAACAGGCCTTTTGCAATGTCCATGTGGCGTTTGAAAGTTGTTCCGGGAGCTTCCTGGGGTATCATTACCGAAGCAAAAACCAGTGTAGAGGCAAAGGGTATTGACAACGAATAAGCAATGGTTTCATCATGTTCCTCGAACGTGTATTCGAAAATACGCAATTTGAGTGAACCATACAAGTCTTTGAAAAATGCCTTGCCCATGTGGTCCGATTCCGAAATGATAATGGCGCTCTGCGTGCTCAGGTTGTCGAGTGTGGCAAAGGTAGGGCCGAACATCGGGTGTGTCGACACGTAGCGCATGCCGGTGCCTTCGTAGTATTCCTGAATCCCGGTTTTGACCGAAGCTATATCGGAGATAATACAGTTTTTCGGGAGAAAGGGGAGTACCTTTTCAAAGGCATTAATCGTATATTTCAGCGTGACACAGTTGATAACCAACTCGGGTTCAAACGCCCGGATTTCTTCGTATTCGGTCATGCGCAGGGTGTTGAACACAAAGCGTAGACGCTTCGGGTCGGTGTCGAAAAGCGCCACCTCGTGCTGGATGCATAATACATCGGTCAGGAATGTGCCCATTTTCCCGGCACCAAGAACTAATATTTTCATAAATGATGACCCTGGCCTTCTTCCTCCTTTGCCAGGAGGGGAATTTGAGGAATAATGTGTTGTGAAATTTTGTGCAAAGTTAGTGATTTGAAATGATTTCTTTTGTTTGACAAGAAAATTCCCCTTTAGGGATGGAGTTTAATTTAACCTGTCCAAATCATCCCAAAACCGGGGATACGATTTACTCACCACTCCGGGATGTTCTATTTTCAGCGGGGTTACAAGCGCCGCCGGAGCAAAAGCCATGGCCATGCGGTGGTCTTCATAGGTAGCTATTTGAATATTTTCATCGGCCTTGCAACGTTCACCGACCCATGCAAGCTGCCCTTCGGCGGGCTCAACCAGGATATAGCCCGTTTTTTTCAGTTCGTTCATCAAGGCGGCAATCCGGTTGGTTTCCTTGATTTTCAGGCTTTGCAAACCATGGAAATGGAACGGGATATTTTTAAGGCAACAGGTGACGGCAAATGTCTGTGCAAGGTCGGGCTGGTTTACAAAATCGTAATTGAATTCCGCTACTTGCTGCCCGCTTGCCTCAATAACTACCCCATCGGGCCGGAATTCAGACCGTACCCCCAGTTGAGCAAACAATTCGGCCGTTTTCGAATCGCCCTGGTAACTGTTTTTGTTCAAACCGGGCAGGAAAATGCGCCCTTTTGCGGCTATTGCCAGGATTTCGTACCAGTACGAAGCACCCGACCAGTCGGACTCCACGGTGTATTGCACAGGAATATAGGTCTGGGGTTCAATCTCGATCGTGTTGTTTTCAAATTTCACCTCCACGCCATATTCTTTCATCATGCTCATAGTCATGTAGATATAAGGCACGGAAATTACCGTTCCCTCCAGTATGATTTTCAAGCCCTCCTGCATGTATGGCGCCACCATCATTAAAGCGGAAATGTATTGGCTGCTCACGCCACCGTTCAGATGTATGGTTCCTCCTTTCAAGGCGCTGCCAAAAATCCTCAACGGCGGAAATCCTTCTTTATCAACATATTCTATTCTTGCCCCCAGGCTATTCAGCGCATCGACAAGTAATTTGATGGGCCGTTGTTTCATCCGTTCGCTCCCGGTAATCACCCATTCCCCAACCGTTTTCGATAAAAAGGCGGTAAGGAAACGCATGGCCGTGCCGGCAGCCCCAATGTCAAAAATCCGGTCGGTCGATTCCAGCGCTTCCACCATGACACGCGTATCATCGCAATCGGACAAGTTTTGGATTTCGGCCGGGCTGTATGACAGGGCATTCAGAATAAGCGCCCTGTTGCTTATGCTTTTCGAGGAAGGAAGCACAATTTCAAGTTCAATGTTTTTGGGTCGTAGATCCAGGTGTTTTATTTCCATAGCAATCATTAAATAGCCAGTTCGTATATTTTTTGAATATCGCTTTCGGTCAGTTTCACAAAACTCCCCATTGTCCGGCTTCCAAGGCCGGCGGTTTTCACCAAAAGCGGGATGTCTTCTGCTTTGGCTCCCAAGCCCGAAAAACGAACGGGCATGCCGATGGTTGCAAAAAACTGTTCGGTTTTTTCAATCCCTTCACGGGCTGTGTTTTCAGGATACTGGAAATCCATTTGGCATCCCCATACGCGGACAGCAAATTTGGCAAACCGGTTGACATCGTGGTGCATCACGTATTTCATCCAAGCCGGGAACATGACCGCCAACCCGGCACCATGCGCCACATCGTACAATCCCGAAAGTTCGTGTTCCATTTGGTGTGTTGCCCAATCCTGTTCGCGCCCCACACCGCAAATATCGTTGTGCGCTACCATTCCGGCCCACATCAGGTTGGCACGCGCCTCGTAATCGGCCGGATTTGCCAACGCTTTCGGAGTTTCTTTTATAATTGTAAGTAAAACGGCTTCGCAAAGCCGGTCGGTAATTTCAACATTTTGTGTGTTGGTGAAATATCGCTCCATTACGTGCGCCATCATGTCGGTGGCACCACAGGCGGTTTGGTAGTCGGGAAGCGAACATGTCAGTTCAGGATTCAGGATCGAAAATACCGGGCGGAGTGCATCGCTGTTGGCGGCACGTTTCAGCATGCCGTTTTCGTGTGTAATCACCGATCCTGTCGAGCCTTCGCTGCCGGCAGCCGAAATGGTGAGGATGGTTGCCACAGGCAATGCCTTTTCAACGCGTTTGCCGGTATAAAAATCCCAGAAATCGCCATCGTGTAAAGCTCCGAGCGCAATGGCTTTTGCGGAATCAATCACGCTTCCACCCCCGACTGCCAGGATGAAATCAATGTTTTCGGTTTTACATATTTCCACTCCTTTATAAACCAGGCCGCTGCGTGGATTGGGTTGCACGCCGCCCAGTTCGGCAAAGAAGATATTTTCAGCCTGCAAGGAAGCTTTCACCCGGTGGATCAAACCGCTTTTCACCACCGATCCCCCGCCAAAGTGAACCAGTACCCGTTTACCACCAAATCGTTTCACATATTTTCCCGCCTCGTTTTCCCGTTCTTTTCCAAAAACAAAATAAGTAGGGCTGTAAAAATTGAAATTCTGCATAACAACTGTATCGTAAAGTTTTTTATTTGTTTTATTTCATTTCCCCGTTCATTTCCTTTACAAACGGATGGTCATCGAATGTTCCCCGCGTAGCTGCAAAGTCGGCGTTTTTATCGGTTTCGTCCCCGTCTATTCCAAAACCAGTTTTCGACAAGGAACTGAACTCCTTCTTTGCATCCCGCAAAATCATTTCGTTGAATGTCCGGTTTGCTTTTTCACCCGCTTCCAATATTATTAAAATGTCATCTTTTTCAACCGGTTTGCCTGTTTTGCTCCCAAGGACATCCAATGCGAAATTGAGCGCGAAGTCATCGTATTTCTCATGAATCGACATCAATTCCTGCAGGATTGTTTCCAGTTCCATGCCCGCACCGGCAATATTGCCAATGAGCTTGTCGATTTCACTTTTAGGTGCCATAAGTCCTGCCATATCCACCCATTGACCTGTTCCGGTATCCGGTTTTTCAGCAAATAATTTTTCAATATGGACAGTTTCCGGTTGGCCTTTGCCAATCCGCGACTGGATTTTTCGGGAAATAAAGCTATCCACGGCCATTTCATATAATTCTATTCCTTTCCGGATGGCCGAACGCTTTATTTTGCAATTCTGGTACCACACAAAGTTGTCGGTTTCGTCCATATTCCGGAGCAATTCCTTCAAAACACCGATTCCTTTCATCGCCTTGTAGATTGTATAGGGCGACAGGAAGTCGAAGCAGATGGGGTCAATCAGTTCGCCCTTGCGCAGGTCCCGTTTCGGCCATTTCTGCACATCGCGGAAAGTTCCGGCGCTGTGAAGGTTAATTCCGGGCAACAAATGCGATTCACCTTCATTTTCCAACAAATAGGAAAATGGCAATTCGGAAATATCCGGGTTTCCCTTGTGGCTTCCAAGCACCACCGAAAAAGCCCCGATACGGGCAGGCCACATCACGTACGAATTACTCGAAGTCTTTACCCCACGTTCCATAATACCTTGGTGTACAGGGCCAAGCTTGTACATGTGGTTGCTAAAGTTGGAACCGCTCCCGGCGTTCATAAACGAATACAAGGCCGTGAGCATCAGGGTTGATTTGTGGTGTGTAACGGTGTAAGGACCTCCGAAAATGGAAACTGCTTCCCCGTGAAGCCCCTGGCAATTGGCAAAAAAGAGCGAATCGATAGCCGAAAACTGCTTCCCGACCAGGCAGCCTTGTCCCACCAAACAACGGGTAATCATAGCTCCATCGGTAACCGAGCTTCCCGATTGAATGATAAAATCGTTGCACTGGACACCTGCACCTAGTATTACCGGAGCTTGCATGTTGCTGGCAACTGTTCCGTTTTCGAGCAAAGCGACGCCATCCAATTGGGCCGCATCGCCAACTACCACATTCTTGATACTGCCGCAATTCAGTATCCGCACGTTTTCCCCGATCCGGCCGCGGTCCGACCGTTGTTTTTCGCTGTACCGGGCTGCAAGTTCCTCCAGTTTGCGTGTCAAGGCGGTATTGTGGCGGTAAAAAACCATCATATAGGCCAACGGAGCCGAAAGCCGGTCGAATATCGTTATTTCACGGGCGCCACTTTCAATCATGGTGGCCACCTTCGTGCCGTTACCAAAGGCGGAAGTTCCATCGACCGCCAGCAGGTTTACATTTTCGATGAACGTGCCTTCGCCGATACGGTAATTAGCGATGTAATTATGTATTTTATCGATAAACACATCATTCCCGACCTCACAATTATGCAGCACGCAATTAAAAATCCCGGCATGTTTCCGCACTCCGCCCGGCAGTTCGAACACCTTGCCATATGTCCCTAAAAAAACCTTCCCCGAAAAATGCACGTTTGAAATGTAGGAGGCAGAAAAATCCGCCGCAACCATTACATCCTTCCAGTTTCCTGCCGTACATCCGTACACTGTCAACGTTGCTATTTCCTTTTCGGTGAGCGCCCGGTAGTTGTCCATAGTTGAGCTTAATTATCGGTTTCAGATTCTGTTTCGATATCGGTATAACGCTGGAATAAAAAATCATTGTACGGGTAACGTTCGACATGGATTGCCTTGATTTTTTCGTACATCAACTCCTTCAAACCATCGATATTCCGTTTTTCGCGGGCCGAAATAAAAACACAGTTGTCGTGCATTTTGGCCATCCAGGTTTTTTCCAGTTCTTCCAGGCTGTGGTTTTCGCGCTTCACGGGCGAAAGGTCATCGGCATCTTTCGGTTTGTACGAAAAAGCATCTATCTTGTTAAATACCAGCACGTACGGTTTTTCCACCGGGTCGATTTCCTTCAAGGTCTGGCTCACCACTTCCAGCTGCTCCTCGAAGTTGGGGTGCGACACATCGACCACATGCAAGAGTAAATCCGCTTCGCGCACTTCGTCAAGCGTCGATTTGAATGATTGCACCAAATGATGGGGCAGTTTGCGGATAAAGCCCACCGTGTCGGAGAGCAGGAAAGGCAGGTTGTCGATAATCACCTTGCGTACGGTGGTGTCGAGCGTGGCAAACAGTTTGTTCTCGGCAAAAATATCCGATTTGCTAATCAGGTTCATCAAGGTCGATTTGCCCACGTTGGTATAGCCGACCAATGCCACGCGCACCATTTTGCCACGGTTTTTCCGTTGGGTAGCCATTTGCTGGTCGATTTCCTTGAGGTTTTGTTTCAGTAGCGAAATTTTCGTCAGGATAATCCGGCGGTCGGTTTCAATCTGCGTTTCGCCGGGACCTCGCATCCCGATACCACCACGCTGGCGTTCGAGGTGAGTCCAAAGCCTTGTCAGCCGGGGGAGCATATACTGCAATTGGGCCAGCTCAACCTGTGTTTTTGCACTGGCCGTTTGAGCCCGTTTGGCGAATATGTCAAGGATTAAGCTGGTTCGGTCCAGAATGAGTACTTTCAGTTCGGCTTCGATATTGCGCAATTGCTTGGGTGACAATTCATCGTCAAAAATAACCACGCCTATTTCATTGTCGTCGACATATTGCTTGATTTCCAATAATTTGCCTGGTCCGACATACGTTTTCGGGTTAGGGAACTCAACACGCTGGAAAAATGTCTTTTGAGGTGTCGCACCGGCAGTCTCGGCCAGGAAAGCAAGTTCATCAAGGTATTCGCGGGCTTTTTCCTCGCTTTGGAGTTGCGTGATAACGCCTACCAGAACTGCTTTTTCTTCGTATATTTCGGTTTTTTCGGTTTTTTCGGTTTTCATATTTTTAGTGCATACATAAAATCACATTGTTTGCCGCCTCGCCGTTTCCCCCATTACGGCACCATGATTAAAAAAACCGTTTGGTGGAACCAAACGGTTTTTAATATTTCAGTTCAGAATACCCGACCGACCGTTGGTGCAATCGAAAATGGTATTTTTGTTTTTGCCATCCCGGTTAAAGATTAATATTCACACATTAAAAAATATCGCGAGTTACAAAAAGTAAACGAGCCCCTGTCGGGAATCTGTTGTACCTAACCCGTGCTTTTCGCACACAGGAAAATTCAGTTGCACAAATGTAATATATTTTTTTTAAAGTACATTTGCCGGCACATGAAAAAACATCTTTCCTCCACCCTGTCCTTGGCTTATTTCTTGCAAATTTATACAGCGGAAGTATAATTTTTTTGATTTTCTCCGTTTAAGGATTAAACCAACAGTTTTGAGTAGCAAAAAAATAACGTATCTTTGAATGCTTTTTCAGACAGCAGCCAAGACTCCATTGCTTTGCGGTTACATGGATCAAGCATTTTCAACAACTTAAGTTTAATGGCAAAAAGAATATTTCCTTCTGTTTTATTTGTTTCCTTGTTTTTGCAGGCATTTTCCCAGGCCGGAACCGGTGTCTACCGTTTCTTGGATCTCCCGGTTTCGTCCCGCTTGGCGGCTTTGGGGGGAACCAATATCTCGCTGCGGGACAACGATTTGAATTTTGCATTCCAGAACCCGGCTTTACTTACGGCCGAAACCCACAACACCATAGGTTTGAACATGGCCAACTACCTGGATGACATCCAGTTTGGCTCGGCCATGTACGGAAGGACAATCAAAGGGAACAACTACATGGCGGTCGGGGTGCAGTATATCGATTACGGCTTGTTCGACAGGCGGGATGAAACGAACACCGACCTGGGCGAATTCACGGCAAAAGATGTGGCTGTCAACATCGTGTACGCCAGGTTGTTGACAGAAAGGATCACCGTGGGTGCAACCCTGAAACCCATTTTTTCCGTTTACGAACGGTATACCAGTTACGGGGCAGCCATGGATGTGGGCGTGAACTACAACAATCCGGACGAGTTGTTCTCGGCAGGGCTTGTTTTCCGCAACATGGGAACCCAGTTCAAAGGCTATTATTCGGATGAAGAAGGCCAGCATTTCGAACCTTTGGCATTCGACATCCAACTCGGGCTTTCCAAGAAATTTTCGCACGCCCCCCTGCGGTTTTCCTTCACGCTGCACAACCTGCAGCAATGGAACCTGAACTACCAGTCGACCAACCAACCGAAGAGCCTGAGCCTGACCGGCAGCATAACCGAACCAACAAATTCTTCGGACATCCATTTTGTGGACATGGCATTCAGGCATGCAATTATTGGGGTTGAATTCGTGCCTACAAGGAGCTTTTACCTGGCTGCATCGTACAACCACCGCCGCCATACGGAACTGAACATGCCTGGATTCAAAAGCATGGCTGGTTTTTCATTCGGGGGCGGCATTAAACTTTACAAGTTCCAGGTCGGATTCGGCATGAGCGAGTTCCAGGTGGGCAACTATTCCTACCAGTTTTCAATCAGCACATCGCTGAATGAGTTCAGGCTTTGAAAACCGGGTTGTATTACTAAAGAAAACACTTGTTTCGTGCATGAAAAAAATAATTGTTGCAATTGATGGCTTTTCGTCCTGCGGCAAAAGCACCATGGCAAAGCAGCTGGCCAAAGAAAACGGATATGTCTACGTCGACACAGGTGCCATGTACCGGGCGGTCTCGCTGTTTTGCATTGAGAATGGTTGGCTTTCGGACACAGGAATCAATACTGCCGAACTCGAAAAGCACATCAAACATATCCGGGTCGAATTCCGGGCAAATGCCGAAGGCAAATCGGAAACATACCTGAACAACAGGAATGTGGAAGCAGAAATACGGACACTGGAAGTTGCCAACGGAGCAAGCCGAATCAGCACGCTGGGTTTTGTTCGGCGCGAGCTGGTGCGCCAGCAACAATTGATGGGACAAAACAAAGGCATCGTAATGGATGGCCGCGACATAGGGACGGTGGTTTTCCCCGAGGCGGAACTGAAAATATTCGTTACAGCTTCGGCCGAAGTAAGGGCGCAACGCCGCTGGGAGGAAATGACAGCAAAAGGAGAGCCGGCAAACTTCGAAGAAGTCCTGGCCAACGTAAAGGAGCGAGATGAACGGGACCTTAACCGGTCGGAAAGCCCATTGAGGAAGGCGGAAGATGCCGTCGTCATGGACAACACAAACCTTTCGATAAAGGGGCAGAGTGAAATGTTGCGCCAATTGTTTATCGAGAGGGCCGCCAATCATTATTAATTTTTCAAGTACACAAACCAGGATGCCAAACATCGAAATAGACAAAAAATCAGGGTTTTGCTTCGGTGTGGTAAACGCCATTGCGAAAGCTGAAGAAGAGCTGGCCAAAGGAGGGGTTTTATACTGCCTGGGCGACATAGTACACAACGGACAGGAAGTGGAAAGGCTCACCAAGCTGGGATTGGTGACGATCAACCACGAGCAGTTTGCCCATCTGCACGATGCCAAAGTGCTGCTCAGGGCCCACGGCGAACCACCATCGACTTACGAGACAGCCCAAAAAAACAATATCACGCTTATTGATGCTTCGTGTCCCGTGGTATTGAAATTGCAGTCGCGGATAAAGAAGTCGTTTGAAAACAAGCCTACCCCCGATACGCAGATTGTGATTTACGGCCACAACGGCCATGCCGAAGTAAACGGCCTGGTAGGGCAAACAAAAGATGAAGCAATTGTGATTGAAAACGAAGGCGACCTGCACAAAGTCGACCTTTCAAAAAACATACGGTTGTTTTCGCAAACAACAAAATCGCTTGAAGGGTTCAACCACCTTGTCACTACTTTGTCTGAAAGCATAGATAAACAGGTTGATTTTGAATATTTTGATACAATTTGCCGACAAGTAGCCAACAGAATTCCAAATATCACTAACTTTGCGAAACAAAATGACATTATTATTTTTGTAAGCGGGAAAAAAAGTTCGAACGGGAAAGTATTATTCGAGCATAGCAAAAACATCAACCCCAACACCTACCTTGTGACCGAAGCCGAAGAAGTGAACGAGCTGGAGCTGGACCTTACAAAGAAAATTGGAATATGCGGCGCAACATCCACCCCGCGGTGGCTTATGGAAGATGTTGCTGCCAGGCTGGCCGAAAAGATTTCGGGCCACGAACCGGAAAATTAGTTTTTTAAGAATATATAAATTTATAACAATGAAGTACGAAATTAAATGCATCGGCGTCTTGACTTCCGGAGGTGATGCTCCCGGAATGAATGCTGCCATCCGCGCGGTCACGCGGGCAGCGATATTCAACGGAATCCGCGTAAAAGCCATTTACAGGGGTTACAAAGGATTGATTACAGGTGAAATCAAGGAATTCCAGACCCAGAACGTAAGTAATATCATCCAGCAAGGCGGAACCATACTTAAGACTGCCCGTTGCATGGAGTTCCACACGCCCGAGGGACGCAAAACGGCCTATCAAAACATGAAAAATGAAGAAATCGATGCCTTGGTGGTGATTGGCGGGGATGGAACTTTTACAGGCGCCCGCATTTTTGCCCAGGAATTCAATGTACCTATCGTTGGACTCCCCGGCACCATCGACAACGATTTGTACGGCACCGATTCGACCATAGGCTACGACACCGCACTGAATACGATAATCGATGCGGTGGATAAAATACGTGACACAGCCACCTCGCACGAACGCCTGTTTTTCATTGAAGTAATGGGGCGCGATGCCGGCTTCCTGGCCTTGAACAGCGCCCTGGCATCCGGGGCCGAAGCCGCCATTATCCCCGAACGCGAAACCAAAGTGGACCAACTGGAAGAACTGGTCAGGAACGGTTTCAGGAAATCGAAAAACAGCAGCATTGTGATTGTGGCCGAAAGCGATATAACGGGCGGCGCCGCTGGGCTTGCCGAACGCATGCACAAGGAGCATCCGGAGTATGATGTCCGCGTAACCATCCTGGGACACATACAGCGTGGCGGTTCACCCACCGCCTACGACCGTATCCTGGCAAGCCGGATGGGTGTGGCTGCCATCGATGCCTTGTTGGACGAACAACGCAGCATCATGATTGGGATTGTGAACGACGTGATTGTGCATGTGCCATTCACAAAAGCAATCAAAGATGACAAGCCAGTGAACGAAAACCTGCTCGGCGTCATTCAGATTTTATCTATTTGATAGCTTCCAAACGCATTTGTTTAGGCGCGTCCAGGGTTTCCGATATCCTGGACGTGCTTTTTTTTACTCCCCCTTGCTACAAAAAAAGCCTGCCAGAACTTACTCCCGACAGGCTTTAATACGTTTAAAGAAGCAAAGTCAGCAAAAGCTAAACTACCTTCACATTAACAGCATTCAACCCCTTTTTACCTTCGCGCAATTCAAATTCCACAGCATCGCCTTCGCGAATCTGATCAATCAAACCGGAAATGTGTACAAAATGTTCTTTCTTTGAACCGTCTTCGCTGATGAATCCAAAACCTTTCGATTCATTGAAGAATTTAACTGTCCCTTTGTTCATTGTTAATTCATTGTTTAATGTAAGACAAAAGATAAATATTAAAAATAATTCGATAATCAAGTTGATTTTTCAAAAACACATGTAGCCTATAATCACATAAGTCCGGTTAAAATCAGTTCCCCTCCTTTGCCAATAAAAGACCTCTTTTTGCGCATGTATTTTTTATAAATCCAAAACAGCATTTCGAAACCTTTTGTTCAAACCCCTTACATCCCCAATACGGATTATAACACATATTAACACGTATTGCTGTCGTTTCATTTTCAGCAGACCGGGGAATGGAATTTTATTAATCCAGCCATTGGGCTTTGCACTATTTCCGAAACAACAATCCCCCGTTCGGAGGCAACAATTTCGAGGGTGTCGCGGAAGTAATGCGCTATCGAACCCACACAGCCAACTTTTATCTCGTCATCGAGCGGGTACTGCATCACGTTGCGCACAAAAAACGCATCGAAGCTGTCGTACACAAGGTTGAAAACGGCAGGTTCGCCTATATGGCCGAGCAAAAACGGAGTGAACCTGGCCAGGAAACGGTTTGGAAATGGTTTTTTATACACATTTTCGAGGATTTCGGCGGGGGTGAGCTTGTATTCGGCCAAAAACTCCGCAACTAAACCTTGGGGCATCTGGTTTTTCAGGCAATCGGCCACGAAGAGTTTCCCCAACACTGCCCCGCTGCCTTCATCGCCCAGAATAAATCCCAGAGGCGAAACGTTTTGAATGATTTCCTTTCCATCGTACAGGCAAGAATTCGAACCCGTCCCCAAAATGCAGGCTATTCCTTCCCCGTGTTGGAACAAGGCACGCGCAGCACCCAGCAAATCGTTCTGGATTTCAATAAGCGCATTGGAGAAAAAACGCACCAAAGCACGGCTCACAAGGACTTTTTTTTCGGGCAATGCACATCCCGCGCCATAAAAACAAATATAGTCAATGTCAACGGGCGGAAGTTTCGGAAGAAGCTGCGAGTCGAGCAACGCAATGATTTCCATGTCGGTTTGGTAAAACGGGTTGATGCCATCGGTAAAAACCTCACACTCCACCACTCCGTTTTGCATTACACACCAATGCGTTTTGGTTGATCCACTATCAGCTATCAATATCATAATCGCTTACAAGTATTTAGTTATAAACCGGGAATAGTTAATTGAAAAACAGCAAACACAAAGATAGGACATATTTTCCGGAATTCGGGCTGTAACCCAAAATTGGAATTTGGAAATTTAATCGTATTTTTGACAACCGAAAACAAATGTTTAACAAATATGAAACAAATTAATTGCTTTTTAGCTTGCAGCAACATGGCCGAAACGCTCAAAACCATAGAGCAAATCAACCAATCAACACTGGTTCAAGCTATTTACCTCCTTGTAAAAAAAGAGAACAACATACAAATTGACGGTTGCGCAACATTGGAAATTGACTCATTGCAAAGCGCTGAAACGATTCAGAAAATTGCCGAAAGATCAGATGCCACCTACTCACTTATTTATACCAAGGACAGCACACTGGAACTCGGACAGTTTGCCATTGAGCGTTTCTTCCGCATTGCCGAAGATACACAAGCCGGTCTGGTTTACTCCGACTATTACGAAATTAAAAACGGCGTTCGGTCCAACCACCCCACTATCGATTACCAGGAAGGCTCCCTGCGCGACGATTTCAATTTTGGGTCGGTACTATTTTACAATGCTGCCAACCTGAAAAAAGCCGTTGCCGAAACCACCGAAACCTACCAATTTGCCGGACTTTATAACCTGCGCCTGAAAGTTTCGCAACAAGCAGAATTGGTTCACATGAACGAATACCTGTATGCCGAGGTGGAAACCGACACCCGAAAAAGTGGTGAAAAACAGTTCGATTACGTGGATCCCAAAAACCGTGCTGCACAGGTTGAAATGGAAGCGGCCTGCACCGACCACCTGAAGGCCATTGGTGGTTATCTGGCTCCCCAATTCAAAAAAATAACATTCAACGAAGGCAATTTCCCGGTGGAAGCCTCGGTCATTATCCCTATCCGCAACCGGGTAAAAACAGTGGAGGACGCTATCAAATCGGTATTGATGCAAAAAACTTCTTTTCCATTCAATCTGATTATTATCGATAATTTTTCGACCGATGGCACCTCGGAGTTGATTCAGAAATATGCCAAAGCGGACAACCGTGTAATTCATGTCGTACCCAACCGCAACGACCTGGGCATTGGTGGTTGTTGGAACGAAGGCGTGCATTCCGCTCAATGTGGGAAATTTGCCGTGCAGCTCGACAGCGATGATGTGTACCAAACCGAAAACACGTTGCAAATTATCGTTGATGCTTTCTACGGGCAAAACTGCGCCATGGTAATCGGTTCGTACACCATGACCAATTTTGCCATGGAAACCATACCGCCCGGATTGATCGACCACAAGGAGTGGACACCCGACAACGGACGGAACAATGCCCTACGCATCAATGGGTTGGGAGCGCCACGGGCATTTTATACGCCGGTACTCCGCGAAATAAAAGTTCCCAATACGAGTTATGGCGAGGATTATGCCCTCGGGTTACGCATCAGCCGCGAATACCAGATCGGGCGGGTTTATGAATCGGTGTACCTCTGCCGCCGTTGGGACGAGAACTCCGATGCCGCGCTCGACATTGTGAAAATGAACGGGCATGACCTGTACAAGGACAAAATACGGACGGTGGAATTGCTGGCGAGGAAAAGAAAGAACCCCTAGCCCCTAAAGGGGGCAAGATATGTTGCTTCGAATATTAAGAGTCAATCTGAGAATATAGGAAATAATGCTAACAGCTATATTCCCTTTAAGGGTAGGGGTTATTGCCACAAAGGCTCTGACTCCCAGTTGTGGGGAAATCCCATTGCATTGGTGTCAATGTTAGGATATTTTTCCAGAAGCAACAGGAATTTATTTGTAAAGTTGGTGCCTGGGTTAACTGTTTGCAATAGATACCTAACAATACTCAACATAAAAAACGCTTTGTTGTTATTTACGGGCAAATGGCCCAACCATGTGCGGTGAGGGTTTCGTGGAACAAAGGGCTGAATACTTAGAGTCCGATTCCATAACCGGGAATGATGGGCACACAAATTTCTCAGATAAACAATGCTGTGAATCCATGAGGCAAAAACAGAATCGGAAATTCCGAAATAATTTGCTATTTCGCGTTTTTCTTTTGAATCCTTTAAATTAGAGTAAAGTAAGGATAGAGAACCAAAAGAGGTAACTTCTAAAATCATCCAAGCAGGGGGAAAGTCGTCAGAGTACTTGTTTTTAAATGATTTTACGAAGTCCTGGTCGCTTTTGTTGTATTCTTCACTTATTTTCTGTAAAGTGTTTGAATGCTTTAGCTTGTTTTTAAATAAATCGGGATATTGAAACCAAAAACAACCATGTTTATGCGAAAGAATATATATCATTTTTGCACGAATGGCTATTTCAATTTTCTCTAATTCGGAAATGACCAATTGACGTAGTTCCCTGTCGAAACAATAGAGCAGGAAAGCTTTGTTGAAATTTGCAGTTTCTTTGAACAGATGATTCGTCTTGTCTTTTAATAATGGATACCAATAGCCACTTAAACGGTAATATCCTATATTTTCTAAGAGATGAAGGGTTTTTGACTCGTTGTCAATTATTAAACCACGAGTTTTAAGCCGGGAGAGTTGCTCGCTGTAGGTAAGAGGAATCTTAGAATAAGGAATCTTCATGCAGGCAAATAAAAAAAGCTTACCCTAAGCGCCCTGATCTAACGGGAAGGGGGGTAAGCATGTTGCTGCAAAGATAAAACAAACAATTGTATAAAACAAATATCCAACATAAAATTCTGAAACAAAGCATTTAGGCAGCAATATGAGTTCATTCAATACCCAACTAAAATCTTTATTCCACGAGCAAGTTTCCAACTGGGAACTTGCCCGGAATAACTTTGCCGGTCTGAAAACCGTTCAAACCAAAGTATTCTCGTTCGAAGATTTTGAAATAAAGGTGCAGTTCAATCCGGCACGCATCGTTTCGTCGGGAGCAAAAACAGATGCCAAGACCATTGCCGAACGTCCGTGTTTTCTCTGTGCCGCCAATCGTCCGACCGAACAGCAAGCAGTCGACTTTGGACATTATGAGATTTTGGTCAATCCCTTTCCTATTTTCCCTGAGCATTTCACCATTCCGCGCAAGGAGCATGTAGAGCAGCAGATAAAACCTTATTTTGCCGATATGCTTGAGCTGGCACGGGCTATGGACGACTACCTGGTGTTTTACAACGGTCCGCGCTGTGGCGCTTCCGCCCCCGACCACATGCATTTTCAGGCCGGAACAAAGAATTTTCTTCCGTTGATCCACGATTACAAATTGTTGAAAGACACCCATGCCGATTTGTTGGTCACCAGCGAAAGGCTTCAGCTCTATCAACTGAAAAACTACCTGCGAACCGTCTATTGCATCGAATCAACCACCATTGACGATGCCCGTGATTCGTTTGAAAAGCTCTATTCATTCTTTCAAAACGAAGAAAGCATCGAACCCATGATGAACGTGGTTTGCAGTTTCGAACAAGGCAAATGGTTCGTTTTCGTCCTTCCCCGCAAGGCATTCCGCCCGTGGCAATACACGGCCGAAGCCGAACGGCAATTGCTCATCAGTCCCGGCACGGTGGAAATGTGCGGTGTGTTTATTACGCCCGTTGGGGAACATTTCAGCCGGATTACCCAGCAGGATATCAAAAGCATATTGTCACAATGTGGCTTGTGAACTAACAGGTGACTGTGATTGCCATAAAAGTAATTTAAGCTGTTTTCAGGTGTTTTTTGTATGTTTCATGCTTGTAAACCGCGTGCTTTTAGTCGCATGGATGTTGATAGTGTTAGATTAATTGTTGCTTGTCCTGGTTATTGTATGTATATTTGCAGTAAACATAACCCTTAAAACATGGATACGCGCAAAAAGAACAAGTTGCTTTCAATAGATGCATGCCCTCACAATGGCGAATTACTCAGAAACTATTTTGCCGAACACAATGTGAATCAAACCGAGTTGGCTCACCAGTTAGACGTTTCGCCAGCTGAAGTTACGCATTATCTTGAGAGTCAATCATTGCCCTTGGAGATTTTGTGGAAAACAAGTCAGGTGCTGAAACATAATTTTGTAGCCGAACTGGGCGAAAAAATTCGGGTTGATTACACAACGCGGCGGGAGGCAGAGCTCAGCCAACAAGTTGGAAATTTGCAGGGCGAACTTGAAAAAACAAAGTTCGAGTTTTCCATTTATAAAAATATTGTAGGAAATGGCACGAAAGAAATCACTGAACCTATGATAAACGTGGGCATTCTCAATGCAAACCAGGTTAGATTCAATTTGAACGGTGTTTTCATGGCATCCAACGGAAAAACTTATGAGGGCAAGAAAATAGCCATATGTCGTAAAGGATGTGTCTTGTTTGATGGGGATCTTTACCCCGAACTCAGTTTCAGGCCATTAACCGAAACAGGATCATTCGATGTAACAGAGGTGACAATAGGGGTTGGCTTTCATTGGGAGCGCAAGGTAACCCAACGTTTCAAGGGCGAACTTAGGTTCGTCGTAGATGGAGGGCTGATTATTGTCAACCGCATACATGTCGAAGATTACCTTACCAGTGTTATTTCGAGCGAAATGAATGCCAAGGCCTCGGCCGAATTGCTGAAAGCCCATGCCGTGATTTCGCGCAGCTGGTTGTTGAAACCGATATTAAATCTGCCTGTAGAGACACGGCATGCCACGTCTCAAATGCCAATTCAACAGACAGGGCATGCCACGTCTCTACACATCAAATGGTACGAACGGGATGCCCACACGCATTTCGATGTGTGTGCCGACGACCATTGCCAACGCTACCAGGGAATTACGCGTGCCACCAAAGCCGTGAAAGCTGCCATCGCGGCTACGCGCGGCGAGGTGTTGATGCACGGCGGTGCAATTTGTGATGCCCGTTTTTCGAAATCCTGCGGCGGAGCATCCGAAACATTTGAAAACTGCTGGGTACCGGAACACCATCCCTACCTCACCAAAGTTATCGACAACCCTACCCCCCCCGAAGGTTTTGAGACCGACCTGACCGTGGAAGAAAATGCTGAAAAATGGATTCGTCGCAGTCCGGAAGCATTCTGCAATACCACGGATAAAAAAGTCCTCTCGCAGGTGCTGAACAATTACGACCAGGAAACCACCGACTTTTACCGTTGGCAGGTGGAATACACTCAGGCGGAAATATCGGAATTGCTGGCCAGGCGCTCGGGTATCGATTTCGGAGAAATCCTTGATTT
>DATGXD010000101.1:0-11601 GCA_035299105.1 Paludibacter sp.
GAAATATGGCAATGTAGGCGGTACCGTCGGAGGTAGTGGGAGCTATCCAACATTCACCACCTTGAAAAAATTAGCTAAGTCCAATCACATTTTGTTATACCGGTTGGGTTTGGTATATTTGCGTTATGCCGAGGCAGTTAACAGGGCAGGATATCCCGGTACAGCGTTTGCAGTCTTGAAATATGGGTTGAGCCCATTAAGTTTAGACACTTTAAATTATACGGATAGGATACCGCTTGCTGAAATCGGAGCCGAGGCCCCGTTCATTACAATATTTAATAAGGATAAATATGTACTGGCAGGTGGAATACATGCCCGTGGTTGCGGGGCTACCGAATTTGCCACCAACTATAAAATAGGTGGAAGTGCCGGGAACCTGGCAACAAAGCAAGATTCCATTACCTGGGTAGAAGAAGCCATATGCAACGAACTTGCATTGGAAACTTCGTTCGAGGGAAACCGTTTCGGCGATCTGGTGCGCATAGCATCGCGGCGCAACGATTTGGATTTCCTGGCCAGGCGGATAGCCGCGAAAAACGGAAACGACAGCCGGATTTACGGCCTTTTGTCCACAGATAAGAAAAATTGGTTTTTACCAGAATACAGACAATAACAAAAACAACAAAACAAGTTAATTGACAATTATTATGAAAAAAAGTTACATGTTAGGCACTCTCCTGATGCTATTGGCGTTAGTGGGGGTCAAGGCTCAAACGTACAGCCTTAAAGATTTGACTTCTACCGAATTTTCGGCTGGAGGCAATCAGTACTGGGGTTTTGAAAGGCACGATGTGAATGCAGGTACGTACGCTGCTTTCACTACATTCGGGAATAATAGCACGGCTGTGAACTTTTATGACTCGTACATTACCGAGCGGTTCAATTATTTCCCCATTATGAATGTACCGGAAAGCGGAAACCAGTTCGACCCAAAAAGGAATGCTTGGTTTTCTAGCCCTGGTGAATACTTGTATGTGGCCGAAGAATATCCTACAGGGACAACGGTAGGGAGCAACCTGACCTATGGCGACCATACAACGTATCCCGATTCACTGATGGGTTACGAGGTGTATTCCTTGCATACGGGTTTCAACTCGGCCATCACCTATACAGTACCTGCGACCGGTTACTACCGTGCCGATATGAGGGTGCTCCGCGAGGACTTGTGGAACCATATTGGTGTCATGAAGGTATACAATTTTTTCCGCTTTGGAGGTACAGGCACCGCCTACTCCATGGGAAAGGAATTCGCCTACGGACAATCGCAAGGTATAGATTTGGCACAGGAAAGCAATGCGGCCATTTTAGCCGATGTACTGACTCAGCATATTCCTGAAACACCGGTTGTAATGTCCGGAGGAAGGGCCACGCGCGGCTTGCCTACCTACAGCACTTCCAATTTCATCTATTTCTATGCACATGCAGGCGATAAGATTTCTTTCGAAGCCGATGCACGCAGTACAGGCAATACCGAAAGTTCTGTCCGTGGCGCTTATGCCCGTACAAAATGGATAAACCTGGCTGTGACAGTATCCGACCAGGCTACAGCTTCTGCCAGCGACCGGTTCGTGAACCCGTACTATGCAGACCCAGCAGTGGAAGCACAACTGAACAACGCCCTTGACCTGGCGAGCCAAACTATCAATAATTTGGACTACTCGGCCTCAACGAGAAATTCCCTGGATGCATTGTATACTAATATTGACTCGCGCTTGACTGAGGGTGCCATCATGCCTATGGAAATGCCAAGCCTGATTGAACAACTGAACCGTGCCATTGAAATTTGCAAGGCATCGAAAGCCGGGTTGAAGGTAAGGTATACTTTCGACAATGTAAACGGTTCGACAGTTACCGATGAATCTGGACAAGGTAATAACGGTACATTGAACAATGCCTCTGTCCTTGCCATGGGAAAATACCATGCCATGGATTTAGGCTCGAACAAAGGCTACCTGGATATGGGAGCCTCGGTAGGTACTGTTGTCGCCAGCATGGACGATTATACCATCTCTGCATACTACCGTATTGCACCCGATGCTCCTCTGTCGGGCAATGGATTCTTTATTTGGGCTTTCTCATCCTTGCAAGCCAACAGTAGCAGCGCCGGGCAGTATATTTATTACCAATTACAAAAACAGCGTTATGCATTTGCCAACGCCGGTTGGAATACCGAAAAAGCTGCTGCCGTTACTCCTGCCGCTGCAGCAACCAAGGGTTCGTGGCAACATGTGGTTTACACCCAGAGTGGAACCGTCGGAAAATTGTACGTGAATGGTGCGGTGGTGGCCCAAAACGATGCCATGCTGTTGCCAAGCGCTGCATTCACCGCTCCCCCAGCGTACAACTGGATTGGCAGGCCTTGTTTCAACAACGACAATTACTTGTCTAAAACTTTGGTGACTGACTTCAGGTTGTATAACTACGCTGTGCCAACAGATAGTATCAGTCAATGGGCTGCACGCACAAGTGTTTATGAGGATGCTTTGACTAACGGCGAAGTAGGTAACTTTACCGAACTTAATGCCTTGATCAGCCAGTACCAATCAGTGGCAACTACAGTGACTATTGGCTCTACTGTAGGTATGTACCGTCAAACGGCAGTTGACTCGCTGAACACCGCCATTGCACATTCGCAAGCTCTTGTGACAGAAAACAAGGCAACCCAATTCGTGATCGATGCCGAAAAATATAACCTTACTCAAGCGTATAACGTTTTCCTCGCTTCGATAAATATCGAGATGAATACTTTGCCTGAGGGTACATACAGGATAAAAGTAAACGATACCTATTTTGTAACCAATCCCGGAGCTTCTGCCGTTGCCAATGGGGCTGCACCAAGTGTAGCCAATGGAGGTATGCTGACCACGTTGGCCAACGATTCTACCCAGGCGTTTAAATTCTCGTTAGTGAATGCCCTGACACCGCCGCGTTATTCGATCTACAGCCGCAACGATGAAAGTGGTGTTTTCAGGCACATTACCGAAACCGGAGTTTACCAGGCAACATGGGGTGCCGCCGATAACGACTGGAGAACCTATAACATCTATTTCAATGGAACAGACTACGCTATCCGTCTTGCCGGTGCAGCAGGTTCAACATATTGGACATGGGACCTTACAAACAACAAAATTGTGAAAGGTGCGGGTACACCCCAGTATATATTCAAACTGGTGCCGTTCGTTATTTCGGGAATAAATGACATCAATATGGACGGAGTCAAGGTTTCGTCTATCAACAATGCCATCCAGGTTACAGCCGATAACCAGGTAACGGTTTCGGTATTCAACCTGACCGGTATCCAAATTGCGAAGGTGGCCGTGAAAGGAACACAAACAATCCCGATGAAATCTGGCTTGTATATTGTGAAAATTGATGGAGCAGCCTCCGTAGTTAGCAAAATCATGGTAAAATAAAAAAAATGAAAAAAATAAATTTTTTCTTATTCTTGTTGGCTGCACTATTCCTGGTGCAGCCTCAAGGAGTAAATTCCCAAGGATTCAGGCATCCCGGCGGGTTGGTAAGCCAAAGTGATATAGATAGGATTATTTACCTGTTAAATACTGAAAAAGACCCGACTATCGTAGCGGCTTTTGATAAGTTGAAGGCAAACGGCCATTCTCAGTATACTAACACGCCAACTCCTACCTCTTCAGTAATCCGGGGGGGTACTTCCGATAATTATTCGGTAGCATACCACCAAGCGGCTGCAGCTTTCCAGAATGCGTTCATGTGGAGAATCACCAGCGACAACCGCTATGCCGATTGTGCTGTTAGGATTCTGAATGCCTGGGCTGTGACTTGCAAGGAGATTGAGGGCAACTCGAATGCTTCCCTGGCAGCCGGGATTTATGGCTATGAATTCGCTCAAGCCGGTGAATTGCTTCGTGGGTATTCGGGTTGGAAGGCTGATGATTTCAAGGTTTTCCAGAATTGGATGCGCAACATGTGGGCGGTAAGGTCCTTGTATTTCCTGGATTTGAGACATGGTCAGACCACTGCGAATAACAATGCTATCCACTATTGGTCAAACTGGGGGTTGTGTAACGTGATGTGTGTGATGAGCGTAGGTTTGCTCTGCGACGATGTGGCTTTGTATAACGAAGGATTGTCGCACTACAAAACGGACTTGGCAGGCAATTACACCGAAGTTTACTCCAACCCGATTCATGGTATCGGGTATGCCGAATTCCTCGGGAACCTGGTGGTTTGGTTGCAGCCCGATTCGCGTGGCCCTTACGGGTTCATAGGCCAAATGCAGGAAAGTGGCCGCGACCAGGGGCATGCAACTATGGCGCTCGGTTTGGCCGTTGACATCTGCCAGACAGCATGGAACCAGGGGGAAGACTTGTACGGACATATGAACAACCGCTTGGCTGCCGGAATCGAATACATTGCATTGCACAATTCTTTGCAGCCTAAGACAGACCCGGCTGATTCGCTTGCCTACATGCAGGAGTTAAGGGATTCGGTTCCCTTTCTGCCCTATGAACGCGAAGGCTGGATTATGACAGAAAATGGAGCAGGTATGGGTGCAACCCGTCCTTACTGGGACAGGGTGGTGGCCCACTACGAGGGTGAAATGGGTGTGCCGATGGCATATTCGCGGAAAATGGTGCTTCGGGCTGGTATCGATGGCGGTGGTGGCGATTATGGTCCAAACAGTGGCGGATTCGACCACTTGGGGTTCTCGACGCTGACCAATTACAGGCCCAAATCATTGTATCCTGCCGCCGGCCATTTCCCTGTTAACCTCGATGCAAGTATCAGATACAACGGCTTGACGGTAAAAGGGAATGCCCTGAGCGGAGTCCGGAAAGATTCGATGTTTACGCTTATCCCCACCTTACCCGAAGGAATGGCCGAGGATGGCACTTGGAAATGGAGTACTGGCGCAACCACGCGGGAACTTACTGTGCAAGCCGATAAAAGTACCATTTACAGGGTGACATACACTTCGCCCAATGGCACAAAAAGCAGGAATACTTTTGATATTGCCGTGTGGGGTGATTGTTCTCCTGAAAAGATTTATTATGGCGTTACGGTTCTTGATACTGTTTATAACGATACGGTTGTCAACGTGTTGCCGTTCCAGAAATTCACCTTGTCAATCAATACGCGTTACAACGAGCGCGGAACCGCAGTCTGGAATACCGGAGCTGCCGGTTTCAGCCTGCCGGTGACGTATGGAATCCGCAAGGACTCGACTTTCTGGGTGGATCATTACAACAGGGGTGGATATAAAACCCGCATTGTCTTTCATGTTAAAATGAAAGTGATTACACCCAGCATTTCAGTGGCTGGAGCTGTGGCAGACCCTACGAGTAACGTCGTAGTGGCTGCAGGCAAGGATGTTGAGTTAATCCCCGTTACTACCTTGGGGTTCGACACCGGGACTTTCCGCTGGAGTACCGGCCATACCTCCAAGAATTTGTTTGTGCTGAATATTCAAAGGGGGTGCAGTTTTACGGTTCGTTACACATTGGTGAAAAATGGTGTTACATACCTTGATTCCATCCGGTATAAAATCTCTGTTGTCAACCACAATTTCCAGTTGCCGAACGGTGACTATTTTATCAGGAAGGCAGCCGATAGCACGTACCTGACAAACACGAACCTGACTAGCACCACCAAAATAGCTCCTACGTTTGGAACAACGGGGGATGCTGTTTCGCGCACCTGGACTATTACAAAGGAAACAAACTCATTGGCAAGCGGGCGCTTCAAGATCGTATCGAAAAAGGATGGCAATTACCTGAGCGAAAATTGTACTTTTGGCACGAATGCATATTACCCCGAGTGGAATACATATACCTTGCACGTCCTGGATGGTGAAAATTTGTATGCCATTCAAAACGGGGGTAAGGCAGGAACCTTGTATTGGACAATAAATGCAAATACCGTGACAGGTAAAGGCTCTGCCACGCAAAACGGATACCCGTTCTTGATAATGCCTGTTGTTCCACAGCCGGTTAATCCCGTACAGGTACCGGGCGAGGGGGTGGCTTCTTATATCGCCCCTTCATATTCCATTACCGGGGTGCCAGCCCAACGCGGCGATACGGTAATCGTTACTCAAGGAAAGAACCTCACGTTGGCTCCGGTTAAAGTGTTCGGGCTAACAGGTGGAACTTGGCGGTGGGGTGATAATAGCACCGGCAGCACCCTTTCGCTGAATAATGTGCAAACTGGTGGGAACTACCCTGTCACTTTCACTTATCCAGAAGGTGACTCGACATATGTTTTTACATTTACGTATGTGGTAAAGGTTGTTCCGGCAACAGGGATTAATAATGTTGTGTCTTCGCTGGCAACGGTTTACCCAAATCCGGTTTCCGACCACCTGGTTGTGAAGGTGTCTGAAAACACCGCCTCGAACTCCACATTCGGTTTGTACACAATCGATGGATTGAAACTCAAGTCGCTGGAATGTATTTCGGGCGAAAACAAGATGAACATATCGAATGTGCCCCATGGCTTGTACATTGGTATATTGAACCAAGACGGCAACAGCCAGATGTTCAAAATCATGAAAAAGTAAGGTTTTAGAATAACCGGAGGACTGACTACTAAAATTTTATGATATTATCCGCAGGTGTTTTTCAACGATAAACGCCTGCGGATTGTTTTTTCCCGGTTTTTATGTTCGGCTCTTCCAGGCAGAAGCGGATCGATGCATCCCAAACCAAGGATTGAACTTTTGTTCGTGTTTCCCAAATCCATTCCTTTGAGCTGTTTTTACCATTCTTTTGTACTGTTTTTATACGTGTACAGTTGGTGTAATTGCAAATGCCGCCTGGCTTATGGTTGGCACACAACTGCCAAACGACAATTGCATGGCTCAAGCCCCCTGTTCCCCCGATAGATTCGTTCCAATTTATAATCTGGTACACTTTTTCGAGTCTGCCAGAGCGATTATGACAAAGTATAGCTATAAATTTGTCGTAAAATCTATAATACATAATTGGAAATCGATCACCATGAAACAATTTCTACCCCGCTCCTTTTGTTGCGGAATATGATTACCCCGTTGGGAAATCATATTCCGCAAACCGCCCGCTCTGCAACCAGCTTCTTGCTATAAGAAGGTAAACTCAAATTGGCAAAATATCTTTATAATATAAAATATCTTTTATCCTGAAAATTTACTAACCCAATGTTGAAACGATTTTTAATTTTAGTTCTTCTCTTTAGTGTGGTTCATTTACGAGCCCAAAGACTTGATGTTTTCCCTTCAACCGAATATATACCCCATAACAATGATTTTACGGTGAAGGTGCGTATTCCCGGGCAGGAGTGGAAGGATCTATACGAATACGAAGCGTTGGTGGATATGCACAATGTGCGTAAAAGCTCGATGGTATATTTCGACTTCCAAGGCAAGGTGGAGGTTTCCGTGACATCGAACAAAGGCAAAATCCAGTCGGCCCGTATTCGTCCGTTGTCATACCAGGTCCAGCCTGTGATAGGCGGGAACACACTCACTTTTTCCATCGATAAGCCTTGTAACCTTTCCGTGGAGATAAACGGAGACATGTTTCATAACCTCCATGTTTTTACCAATGCTCCGGAAACTTACAAGCCCGATCCAAACGACACCAATGTAATCTATTTGAAGCCTGGTTATCATACGTTCCCGAACAACAGGCTTGATATCCCTTCCGGCAAAACCCTGTATTTGGCTGGCGGGGCGGTTTTGAAATCCTCTATAAAATGTGAAAACGTAAAGAATGTCAGGATTTGCGGCAGGGGAATCGTTTACAAACCGGATGACGGCGTGGGAGTTGATTTTTCCGACAGCGTAGTGGTTGAAGATTTGGTTTTCCTGAACCCAAATCATTATACTGTTTTAAGTGGGCAGAGCAATAACGTGACAATTAAGAATATCCGTTCGTTTAGCAGCAAGGGCTGGGGAGATGGGATAGACCTGTTCTGCAACCAGAACGCGTTGATTGACGGTGTGTTTATGCGCAATTCCGACGATTGTGTGGCTGTGTACAACCACCGTTGGAAGTATTACGGGAACAGCAGGAATATCCGGGTTCGGAATTCCACGTTATGGGCCGATGTAGCCCATACAATCAATATCGGGGGCCACGGGAATTCCGACAACTGGGAAACAATTGAAGACATGACATTCAAGAATATTGACATACTGAACCAAGATGAGCCTCAGCTGAGCTACCGGGGATGCATAGCAATGGGTGTCGCAGATGGAAATATGCTGCGGAATATCCGTTTCGAGGATATCCGCATTGAGGAATTGGAACGCGGGCAGCTGTTTAGTTTCCGGGTAGAATTCAATAGGAAATACGCAAAATCTCCTGGTCGTGGTATCGAGGATATTTACCTGAAGGATATCACGTACAACGGTACACGTGCAACTACTTCAATCATAGAAGGCTATAATGAAAACCGCATGGTTAGGAATATAATCTTTGAAAACCTGGTAATCAATGGGGTGGTTATTTCCGACGACATGAAAAAGCCCGGCTATATGCCTGCTTCCGATTTTGCCAATGTGTATGTCGGACCTCATGTGGAGGGGCTGAAATTCATTACAGCTCAAAACGTTATCACCCAAAATAAATGAGGTACTTTTACTAATCTAATTTGTATAATATCAAAATATAGGGGTTTAACATAGAATGAAAGGTATAAAAGGAATTTTAGGATTAGTTGTTTTGCTTTTTATGGTAGCAGTGTCGAAAGCTGAACCCGCAAAGTGTTTCCGCCACCCCGACCGTATATCGTACGATGGCGCCTGTTTGAAAATCGGTGGGAAGGATGTGTTTGTTTACAGTGCTGCTTTTCACTATTTCCGCACGCCGAAAGAACTCTGGCGCGACCGTTTTGAAAAAATCAAAGCGGCTGGTTTCAACACCGTCGAAACCTATGTCCCCTGGAATCTGCACGAGTTGAACATGCCCAAAAGCATGGATGACTTTTCGCAGGTAAACTTCAATGATTTGAAGGAATGGCTCGATATGGCGCAGAATGAGTTTGGCTTCTACACGGTGTTGCGCCCCGGGGCATTTATTTGTGCCGAGTTTGCCGGTGGCGCCTATCCGCGCTGGCTGGCAAAATACCGCCCGGACGATGTGAAGGATTTTTGGTTGAGGAGTGCCGATTCGCGCTACCTGGCATGGCATGACCATTGGTACAAGGCTGCGTGCGGATTCATTGCCAAGGAGCAAATCACTGCCAAACCCAAGGGAGCTAAGGGTGTTATCCTGATGCAAATCGAAAACGAATACAATTACCATAAAACCACAGGCAAGGAAGATGCGCTGCGGCATATGTACAATACTGCCGTAAAATCAGGGATTGAAATACCCATCTTCACCTGCATGACTTCCGAAACACGTGGCAGCAACGACAGCATATTGTCGAAGGTGTTCGATTGCGACAATTATTACGTGGGGAAAAAGGAAGCCTTGACTTGCGCAAGCCGCATGGCGGATTTGAAGGCCAAACAACCGGATGCCCCGGGCTTTGTAACCGAATTGCAGGGCGGGTGGTTCTCCACATTGAAAGGTACGATGAGCGAGGACCATTTTTCGAATGAGAAACATTTTTATGCGCTGGGCATGATGTCGGTTTTGGGTGGCTCCACGGGGATTTTTCCCTACGTTTTTGTGGGTGGAACTCATTTTTCGGGCTGGGGGGCACGTGGCATGACCACCACTTACGACTACAATGCTGCCATACGTGAAAACGGGGCCTTGTCGCCAAAGTATTATGCGGCTAAAAACCTGGGGAAATTTATCAATACCTATTCGTCGCAGCTAATCCACTCGCGTGGAGGTGTTTGCACGTTGAAGGATGTGCCGGCCGGAGTTGGGGGAGGCTTGCGCGTGGCGCAGGACGGTACCCGCTTTGTTTTCGTACACAATAGTTCCGACAATCCGGCTTCGGGAACAATGGTGGTAAAACCGAACGAAGGCACCAAATCCGGCGAACCCATATACAACTACGACCAGAACGAAGCCAAGGTGCAGATAAACGTGGAGGCCAGGGGTACAGGGCTTGCGGGAATTGCCGACATGCCTGTCCAGTACTCGCTGGAGCCAATGGAAACCAAAGTGCTTATAATTCCGGCAGGTGCAACCCCCGAACAAGGTAATTGGTGGACATTCACTACTCCCGGAATGGAGAAAACGCAACCGGTAAGCATACGGATCAAGGAAGTGAGGAAGTACAATGAAGACTTCAAGGCCAAGTGGCAGCCAATTGCTGAAGGTGTTTCGCTCCCCGAAATAGGTGTGAACGATGCACGGTATGTACTTTACCGGTCGACGGTGAACCTTACAACTGCCGAAGCTGAAAAATTCAACCACCTGCTGTTCAATGTTTTTTCGAGGGATATTATCAACCTCCAGGTGAATGGACAGTTGGCCAAACGTGAATATCCTTCCGAAACGAAAGCGGCCGAAGCGATGCGACCAAGGGAATTCTCGTACAAGTTTATCACCGGTAATGATTACCTGAACCGCTTCAACGTGAAAGGATTGCTGCGCGGCGGAAAGAACAACGTTCAAGTGGTATACGAAAATATCGGGCACGAACACGGTTATTTCCCCATGGAAGAACTTTGCGGGATCCGTAAAGCCGGGTTTGGCGAAACGGATTCGGTCTTGCTGAAAAAGCTTAACTGGGAGGTGGCTGCCGATTTGGGCGGTGTGAAAAATGGATTCACAAAGCCAACCTTCAATGCACGCAAATGGCAGGTTGTCCAACTCGACACGACCACTGCAATTGCACGCAAAGGCAACAACATCCAACCCAAGGCGAAGCAGGATGCGTTGTTTACCTGGTACCGGGCCGAATTCAAGTTGCCCGTGGATGCAAGTTCCAAAAAAACGTGGCGCTTGCTGGTGAATGCCTCGGGCAATGGATATATATATGTAAACGGGCATAATATAGGCCGGCATTGGGAAGTGGGCCCGCAACGGGAATTTTACATCCCGGAATGCTGGTTGAATAACGATGGAAAACCCAACGTGGTGGTGCTTGGTTTGCAGCAAACAATGAATGGTGCGGAAGTGAAAGCCATGGAAATAGCATCGTATGCCAACAATGCCGTAGAATAATTGTCCACAATGACTGAATTATGCGATTAATTGATATTTTTATTACCAGGGAGGTGCAAGCCTTGTTTATCTTTGTATAGGTAAAGTTTTTTTAATCGGTTAATTCAGCGTGTTGCTAAAATATTATTTAATCATTTATACTTTTCTTAATCTTTAAAATCACTCGAATTATGAAATTTAAATCACGCAACCTCACCTTGTTGATTTTGATGTTAATATTGGTAAGGTTTCAGATGTTTGCAGTTCAACCACAGTTGAAGCTGCGTTACAACTTTCCGGCTACGAACTGGATGACCTCGGCCTTGCCTATCGGAAACGGGGTTTTCGGGGGTATGTTTTTTGGCGGAGTATCGCAGGAGCACATGCAGTTCAACGACAAAACCCTATGGGAAGGCGGCATCAGTGCCAGGGGATCATACCAAAACTTCGGGGACCTTTACCTGAACTTCCCCAATCAAGCTACTTATAGCGATTACAAAAGGGAATTGTACCTCGACGAGGCCATTGGGCG
>DATGXD010000102.1:0-23596 GCA_035299105.1 Paludibacter sp.
CGTTATGATCAAGGGGATGCTTTGACCGTTACAACAACAAGTGGTACTGGCGCCGCGCCATACCGTTTCTTGACATTTGCCGACAGGTTATACATTGAAGCGGAATTAATTCAAGAGGGAGTAATTACAGGAGATGCAAGAGCTAAACTTCAGGAGGCGTTGGTGGAGTCTTTCAAGCTTGTAGATTATGTAGTAGGCAAGGCAAAAGGAACTCAAACAGTTCCAGCCCTGAATAATGCTGCCGCAACAACAACCTATATTGATAAGGTTCTAGGTTTATTTGATGCAGGCGATAATAATAAAAAACTTGAAATAATAATGACTCAAAAATGGATTCAAGCTTTTGGAAGTTATGTGGATCAGTATACAGACTATCGGAGAACAGGATATCCTGTTATCTTTAACCCAAACAATAATACTCAGGCTCCTGACGGTTATGTAACTCCTCCCGCCGGAGGTGACCCTGATAGAACTTTGCCTCCTGTCAGGGTAACATGTTCAAAAAATTATCCATTAAGTTTGCCATGGGCTCTTGATGAACTAAATGTCAATAAAAATGCGCCTGCCCAAAAAGTTGATCCGGCTACAGTAAGCATTTTCTGGGATAAACAATAATAAATATACATAGTATGAAAACAAATAAGATTTTACTGCTAACTATATTGGCTTTCTCTATACTCTTCTCTGGCTGTAAAGAAGAAGTCAGAATGCCTGAATTAACTAAAGTTGTACTTCCTTCAATAACAATAGAACCAAACTCGGATTTATTAATACAGGATGGTGTTTTAAATGGGAAGTTTAAGGTGGATATGTATTATAAAGACGCTCCTGATGATGCAAGTATTGTAATCGTCAGGAATGGTGATTATGCAAATCCAAAAGTTTTTAAGAGCGGCTTGAAAACATTTCCAATAGTTGAAACTCTTAATGATGCTCAGTTGAAAGAATTATTTAATGTTGCAACAATTGAGTCAGGAGATAAATTTGAGATTGGTCTTGATGTTAAAGTCAAAGAAACTTGGTATCCCGCATTTATTTCTACTGAAACTAATTCTGGACCAAATTACGGCCCTAACGTTCTAATTCTTCCAAAGTCTTCTCCTGTATTGACATATCGTGCCGTATGCAAACTTGTTATGGATAACTTTAATGGAGTTGCAACAGTTGTAGACCCATATTGGTATGAAGGAACTTATACTGCCAATATTGAGAAAGTAGATGCTACTCATTTAAAATTTAAAAACTTTGCCGAGTTTGCGGGGGATATTATTCTTACTATTGACCCTGAAACACGCAATGTCACTGTTTTAAAACAAACTTTTGATGTGGATTTGGCGGCGTGGGGGATGGCAAAATACACAAACCCGTCAGCATCTGGTACGGGTTTTATTGATGCTTGCAAAAATGAAATTACATTGACATTGGATTACACGGTAGATCAAGGTAGTTTTGGAAGTGGGCCGGTCACAATAACGATGAATAATTAATTGTTGTCAGCTTAACTTCCTGTAGATAGCTATTTCGTCCAACCGTATCAAGGCTAACCTTGATACGGTTGTTCTTTTGGTGAAGTTCAACCGTACTGCATTTGGCTCAGAACATCTATAAGTTATAGAAAGAAAATAATGTCATAATCCCAGATTATGCAATAGAATATACATGATTACAAATGATTGAATACAAGTGATTTGCTCTGTTTTGTCCTAATGTTACGCATTAGAGAAATTATTACATAAAATTCTGATATTAAGCAGTCTGTAATAGAAAGGTCAAGCTAATGTGTAATTTGGGATAATTTTCGATAGCTGTTTTGAAATGGATTTTGGGCTTGAATGGGGTTGTTTAGCGCTTTTGTATTGTTGCTGCTGGGGGATGGGTTTTGAAAAGATTTCAAAGATTAAAAAGAGCTAATCTCGAAGATAAGGATAATCCGAATAAGAAGATTTTTCCCAACAAAAAAAAGTTGTTTGCAATCCTGCAAACAACTTTTTTTTGTTGGCATGGGAATGGGTTATTCAATCCAGGGCATTCTGCCAATCGTTTTATTTACAATGGTTTTTCTGGATGTTGATTTTATTTTTGATGCTCCCTTGATTTTTGCCGCCTTTATACCGCTTGAGGTGCTGGTCTTGTCGAAGAACGTCAGGGGACCCGTGTAAACTCCCGATACACTAACTCCAAAGTGGTTGTATAACTCGTAAGTGATGTTGTAGTTTGTGCCAACACGCAAAATGTTGACCGAACCCGTTTCAAGCCTCATTTTGCTTTTACCCCAATACCAGGTACCCATACGGTAAGCGTAGGTGCCATCGTCCTCGATATACCCCGGTGTAATAGTGTAAGGCTTAAACTGCGATGCCGAAGTTAATGGTAGTGTGATTACCGGATATTCCCCCGAAGGGATAGAATTTGTTGCCGTTAGTGAGGTGTTGATAAAGAAGGTCATAGAATCGGTTGGCGATTTAAGATCCAATAAATAAGTGTTTGACAATCCCGATTGAAAAGCATCCGCATAATACTCTATAGTGCCGGAAGTGAATATCGGTGTTTGGTCTTCCTGCTGTTTGTTTTCAGGGGTAATGTTGCCGTTATACGAAAAGTGTACGATTCCATCTGTGTCCGAATTCATGTTGCCTTCAATCATGAAAGCCCCATCGTTGTTTTTCGATACTGTAAATGCCCCTCCGGAAATAATCTGGAATGTCCCGGCGCCATTTACCACGTCTATAATGAATGTGGGGTAATGATACGTTTCCTCAACCGAACCTGGGAAAAAGCTATAAGCATCGCCTGTGTTTGCAGCGTTATAATCCCCTGGGGCAATATTGTCAAAGCTCAGGGGGATCATGAAATCCATTACGAGGATTTTCCCCGTCCCGGAGAATCTTTTTGTTATGGTATCGAATTTAACGGTTCCTGAACTGAATTCAACCGAGTTGTAGTTGTTGTCTATGTCGTATGAGTCATAAAGTATAGGCCCGTAATTGGTCAGGCTTGCTTTGATGAATGTAATGTTTGTTTGTGTTATGCTAACCGTGACACTGGTTGTCTTGGTTCCCACTTGTATATTGACCGTGGTAGTTCCCGGGGAGAGAGATTTTATAACAATATTTTTGGAAAACGAACCTTCGCTTGATTTCGACTTGCCTTGGCTAACACCCAGCGTGGCACTTGCAATTTTCGAATCTGCAACAGACAATGTAACAGGTTGCTTGTCAATTTCGCCAGTGAATTTCACTGTGACGTCCAGGGAATCGGACTGCCCTAATTTCATGGTCAAATTCTGCCTGCTTAACGAAATGCTGGTCACTTCATCTTTTTCACAGGAAGAAAACAGAAAAATGAGACTGAGTATGGAAAAAAATCCAATTTTGGTGAGGTACTTCATGATTTGTAAGTTAATGATTAATTATGCAAAAGTAAGATAATTTATTTGTAAAACGGCTCAATGTCATGTAGATTTTTTTAATGTAAAAAAATAATGGGAATAGCCATTGAAATAAAACATCCGGGAATTTGCATGGAAATTTTATATTAATAATAGAAGAAGCTCAAACTAATAATTTAAATGTGTATTTTTGTATTCTTTGCTTGGAATGACGAGTTGGAAATAATTCAATGATATGTTGTTCCGAAACAACTTGTAACTACCTGGTTATTTTAATCCCGATGTCTTTCTTATGAAAAAATTAATCCTGTTCCTATCCTCCATACTTCTTTTCGTTGAATTTTCATTTGCACAAAGCCTAAAAATTACGGGAACAGTAGTTGACGAATCGGGAGAAGCCATCATCGGTGCAACCATACAGGTTAAGGGAAACGGCCAGCCTGGAGCTGTCACCGATTTGAAAGGCAAATTCTCGTTGGCTGTTCCTTCGGGCAATAAAACAATTGTGGTGTCGTACATTGGCATGAAACCCCAGGAACTGGAGGCGGAACCGGTGATGAATATCAGGATGCTTGCCGATACCAAGCAGTTGCAAGAAGTGGTGGTGACTGGCATGATGAAGGTGGACAAACGCCTTTTCACGGGGGCAACCGACAAACTCGAAGCCTCGAAGGCGCGTATCGATGGTATTCCGGATGTGAGCCGTGCGCTCGAGGGTCGTTCGGCGGGCGTGTCGGTGCAGAATGTTTCGGGAACTTTTGGCACTGCCCCCAAAATCAGGGTACGCGGCGCCACTTCCATTTACGGGAATTCGAAACCACTGTGGGTGGTGGATGGCGTGGTGTTGGAGGATGCGGTTGATATCTCGAGCGACGATTTGTCGTCGGGGAATGCGGAAACGCTTATTTCTTCGGCCATTGCGGGACTGAATGCCGACGATATCGAGAGTTTCCAGATATTGAAGGATGGTTCGGCAACCTCCATTTATGGTGCTCGTGCCATGGCCGGTGTGGTGGTTATCACCACTAAAAAGGGAATAGTAGGAAGCAGCAAGATAAATTATACGGGCGAATTCACTTCACGCTTGGTTCCCGATTATTCCAACTTCAATATTTCCAATTCGCAGCAGCAAATGGGAATTTACCAGGAAATGGAACGGAAAGGATGGCTCGAATTTGCTACCATTGCTGGTTCTGCCAACACAGGCGTGTATGGCAAAATGTACGAGCTGATTAACCAGTATAAGGACGGCAATTATGGAATTGAAAATTCGACCGCTGCAAAGAACGCATATTTGCAGCAGGCTGAGTTCCGGAATACCGACTGGTTCAGGTTGCTTTTTAATCAGAACCTGACCCAGAACCATGCAGTGAGCATATCAACCGGAACCGAAAAGGCGAAATTTTATGTTTCACTCTCAGTTTTCGATGATCCGGGATGGACAAAAGCAAGCGGTGTGCAGCGTTACACGGCCAATGCAAATGGAACGTTCCAGATTCACAGGAACCTGACATTGAAATTATTGACAAATGGTAGTTACCGGAAACAAAAAGCTCCAGGCACCTTGAGCCAGGATGTGGATGTGGTGAGCGGTGAGGTGAAACGCGAATTTGATATCAATCCATACAGTTTTGCCTTAAATACTTCCCGGACATTGGATTCATCGGTATATTACCGTAGAAACTACGCGGCGTTCAATATTTTCCACGAACTGGAAAATAATTACATTGATTTGAATGTGTCCGACCTCAAGTTCCAGGGCGAGTTGAACTGGAAAATACTACCCGGCCTCGAAGCGGGATTTCTGACAGCCATCCGGTACCAAGCTTCCAGCCAGGACCATCATATCAAGGACAAATCGAACCAGGCCGAGGCTTACCGTGCAGGGATTTCACCTCCCGATGCCACCATCCGCGACCGGAATCCCTTGTTGTATACCAATCCCGACGAACCCGGGACGTTTCCTGTGACTATTTTGCCGGTGGGCGGGATTTACGACCGTACCGCATATTCGTTGCTTGGTGTCGATACGCGTGCCACGGTTTCGTACAACACTTCAATCAGCGATACACACATCCTGAATTTCTTTGGCGGAATGGAAACCGGATTGGCCGACCGGAACAAAACCTGGGCCCGTGGCTGGGGTTACCAGTACAAAAATGGCGGGATTCCTTTTTATGATTACAACCTCTTTAAGCAAGCAGAGGAAGAAAAGGCCGATTATTATTCCAATGCTTGGACATACACCCGCGATGTGGCATTTCTCGGCTTGGTGACTTACTCGTACAAGGGGCTTTATACCGTGAATGCCACCGGGCGGTACGAAGGTTCGAACAAGTTGGGGAAATCGCCTTCAGCCCGTTGGCTGCCAACATGGAACCTCTCGGGGGCTTGGAATGCCCATGAGGAAAGTTGGTTCAAGGAAAAGTTCAGCCCGGCTCTTTCGCATGCCATGTTGAAAGCTTCTTACTCGCTCACAGCCGACCGCGGGCCGTCTTTTGTTTCCAATTCGGATGTGGTGTATAAAACAACCACGCCCTGGCGGCCAACTGCCGGTGTGGCAGAATCGGAAATTTATATCGAAGCCCTGGAAAATAGAGAGTTGACCTACGAAAAAAAGCATGAATTGAATTTAGGGCTAAGTTTGGGTTTCCTCGATAACCGTATCAACATAGAAACGGACGTGTATGGCCGCCGGAATTTTGACCTCATCGGGCTGGCTTATACCACGGGTGTAGGCGGGCAAATTGAGAAATATGCCAATGTGGCTTCCATGGGTTCGAACGGTATGGAAGTGTCTTTGTCAACCCGCAATATCTCCACGAAAGATTTTAAATGGACCACCGATTTGATTTTCTCGAAGGCAGTGAACCGGATTACCGACCTGAAGTCGCGTTCGAATGTGATTCAACTCGTTTCGGGTACAGGTTTTGCCGTACAAGGGTATCCGGTACGTGCTTTATTCTCCATTCCTTTTGCGGGATTGAATGATGAAGGACTACCAACTTTTATCAATCAGGATGGCGTGAAAACGGTTACTGATATTAATTTCCAGGAATTCGAAAAACTGGGTTTTTTGAAATACGAAGGCCCGACCGACCCTACAATTACGGGAAGTTTGGGCAACAACTTCGCATACAAAGGATTTACGCTGAATGCATTCGTGACCTATTCCTTTGGAAATAAGGTGAGGCTCGACCCGGTGTTCCGATACAATTATACCGACCTGAGTTCGATGCCACGTGAATTCAGGAACCGGTGGGAACTGCCCGGCGACGAAGCCTATACCACTGTTCCGGTGATAGCGAGCAAAGTTCAATTCCGAGCTTACGGACGCGACCTGGCATATGCTTACAACGCCTACAATTATTCGACCGAACGTGTGGCCGATGGTGGATTTGTACGGTTGAAAGAAGTCTCGGTTGCATATGATATTCCCAAAAAATGGTTTGGAAAAGTGAATATCAGTACCTTGCAATTGAAGGTACAGGCCACCAACCTCTGTTTGCTTTATTCCGATAAAAAGCTGAACGGGCAGGATCCTGAGTTTTTCAATACAGGCGGAGTGGCAGCACCCATGCCGAAGCAGTTTACATTTACGCTGAGGTTGGGGATATAATAACCCCCGACCCCTAAAGGGGAGGAAAAGACCCCCAACCCCCAAATGGGGCTTAAAGTTAGTATTGATTAATATAACAAGACATTTACAATATTATGAATAATATAAATAGAAAAAATGACATACGAGACGATGGTTACTTAAAAGCCCCCATTTGGGGGTTTGGGGGTCTGGGGTCAGGAGGTCTTTTTTTATTTTTGTTGCTCTTCACCTCCTGCAACGATTTCCTGAGCACACTGCCCGATAACCGAACCATGCTGGACAGCAAGGAGAAAATTTCCCAGTTGCTGGTGTCTGCCTATCCGTCGGTCAATTATGCAACGTTGGCAGAGTTGAGTTCCGATAATTTTGTGGACAACAATGCCGTACTTCCGGTTCTGCTCACCAGTTTGGAACAAATGGACGACCAGGTTTATGCCTGGGAGGAAGTTACCGCATCGACCGACCAGGATAGCCCTTCGGATGTCTGGGGGAAATGCTATGCAGCCATTGCAGCTGCAAACCATGCCCTGAAAGCCATACAGGAACTGCGTGCGGCCAATCCCGACATGGATCTTGATGCCCAGGAAGGTGAGGCCTTGATATGCAGGGCTTACGGCCATTTTATACTGGTCAATATTTTTTCGCAGGCCTACAAAGATGACGTTTCAAGCACGCAGGATATGGGGATTCCGTATGCCACAGAACCGGAGACGAAGGTGAATGGAATGTACAGCCGCGAAACAGTTACATCGGTTTACCAAAAGATACAGCAGGATTTGGAAACAGGCATTGCCCAGATTGACGAGCAGGTTTACAAAGTGGCAAAGTATCATTTCGATAAAAAGGCCGCTTGTGCCTTTGCTGCCCGTTTCTTCTTGTACAAGAGGGACTACAACAAAGTGCTGCAATATGCCAACTGGGTTCTTGGAGCAGACCCAACCCCTTTGATGAGGAACTGGAACAAGGATTACAGCGACCCTTCCGAAATCGGATACGATTACATTAATTCGGAATTGCCTTGCAACTTACTGATAATGCCCACATTGTCTACTTTTTACCGGCTTTTCGGAATGCGTTACGGGCATAATGGTGAAGCCATGTATGGGTCGACTTACGGTAGGGGACCAACCTGGAATGGCTCGCTCCCTTGTTTCAATGGCAAATTATATATATCAGTAAAACAGGATTATGGCGTGCTTTTCCCGAAATGCTACGAAATGTTCGAATACACCGATAAAATTGCCGGAATTGGTTACACCCACGTAACACGAGCCGAGTTTACAGCCGAAGAAACCTTGCTTTGCCGTGCCGAAGCGTTGGTTTACCTCAACCGGATTCCCGAAGCTGTGGCCGACTTGCAGGTGTGGAACAAGTCGCACCAGGCGCCTGATACCCTTACCGGAGCGGCAATCCGGAATTTTTATAAGGCTTCGAATACTTTGTTTGTGAAAAAACTGAATGCCGGCAAAATGAGTCCTTCATTTACCGTTACATCCGCACAGGAACCGTATATTCATTGCATCCTGCATTTCAGGCGGATCGAAACCATGTTCGACGGTTACCGCTGGTTTGATCTGAAACGCTATGGAATTGAGATAAAGCATGCCATTGGACTTGATCGAACAGAAACCCTGGTGTATAACGACCCGCGGCGTGCCATTCAGCTGCCGAAGGAAGTTATAGGTGCCGGAATGGTACCCAATCCGCGGGAGTTTGCACCCCTTTCTCCCGGAGCCTATACATTGTTTGTTGTACCCGAAACCGGGAATTAATCTGAAGAATTGTATGATAACAACAAGGAAAGTAATAAAGAAAATCGCGTTGCTTGCGTTGCTGCCCGTGGTTATGTATTCCTGCTCGAACGATGAGGAATTCGAGGCCAGTATTTTCGACACAACCGACACGCTCGATACGCATTCGGCCAGCTACCAGTTCGACCTTTGGTTGCGCGAGTCGTACTTGAAACCCTACAATGTGGATTTCCGGTACAAAATGCAGGATGTGGGTTCGGACATGGACTATAACTTGGTTCCGGCTTCGTTCGAAAAATCGCAGCAAATGGCCAAATTGGTAAAATACCTGTGGTTTGATGCGTATTCGAAGGTGGTGGGAGCCGATTTCCTGAAATACAACGGCCCCCGCATTATCCACCTGATTGGCTCGCCGGCTTACAATCCTATTTCGGGAACGATATTATTGGGTACGGCGGAAGGCGGGATAAAAGTGACATTGTACCGCTGCAACGACATTGACCCGACCGATGTGGATTTGCTCAACGAGTTTTATTTCAAGACCATGCACCACGAATTTGCGCATATCCTGCACCAGAAACGTAGTTATCCCGAAGATTTCAACTTGTTGTCGAAAGGGAAATACAACCCTATCGGTTGGCAAAATTATACCGATTCGCAAGCTGCATCCATGGGGTTTGTGTCGCCTTATGCTGGAAGCCAGGTTCAGGAGGATTTTGTGGAAATAATAGCCAACTACTTGGTAAAAAGCGATGCAGACTGGAATAAAATTCTTGATATGGCCTCGAAACCAGGTAAAGATTGGCAGGGAAATGACTTGACAGATGATGGGGTGAATGGCCGGGAACTAATCCTCGAAAAGTTTGAAAAAGCAAAGAACTGGTTGCAAAATTCGTGGAATATCAATATTGTTAAGTTGCGAGCCGAAATCATGGAGCGCGAATCGCATATAAACGAAATTCTTTAATGGCACGCAGGGAAAATTTGTAAATTTGCTGGAAGACAATAAAAAGCAATACTCCATTTCAAGCTGAAATATGAATAAGGCAAAAATATCCATACGTTTTTTCAACGACCGCGAAGTGCGCGCTCTGTGGGATGAAGAAAATGCCAAATGGTGGTTTTCGGTGTTGGATATTATTGCTGTACTTACCGATCAGGACGACTATGCAAAAACCCGCAACTACTGGAAATATCTCAAAGCCAAATTAAAGAAAGAAAAGAACGAGTTGGTTAGTGCCACTACCCAACTGAAACTTTTGGCAAGTGATGGTAAAAGATATTTAACTGACATGCTGGATTATAACGGCATAATTGCATTGGGTAAAGAGTTTCCCGGCAAAAAGGCAAACAGGTTTATCGAATGGTTTACCTACAGCGATGAAAGCATAGACGGGAAAAGTAAAACAAAAGCGTATGCCTTGTTCGAAAGTTCGTTTATCAATAGCATTGAAGTTGGCACAACCAAAGGCTTGCAACAGATTCATGCTTATTTATTTGGTGGTTTGTATGATTTTGCGGGGCAAATTAGGCAGAAGAATATATCAAAAGGTGGTTTTCAGTTCGCTATGTCACGTTTCTTAGATGAAACATTAAAGAAAATAGAAGCAATGCCGGAATCTACATTTGAAGAAATTGTAGATAAATATGTTGAAATGAACATTGCACATCCGTTCATGGAAGGAAACGGCAGAAGTACCCGGGTATGGCTGGATTTGATACTGAAAAAACGTCTGAATAAATGCGTTGATTGGAGTAGGATAGGTAAAAAAGACTATATGAATGCAATGGTACAAAGCCCTATTGACAGCAATGTTCTAAAAAAGCTACTGGAAAGTAGTTTGACCAATAAAATCAACGACCGTGAAATGTTTATGAAAGGAATTGACTATTCGTATTACTACGAAGAAAATAATTGAAAAGAATGAAAAAAATCAGCATACTATTATTCTCCGCATTGCTGTGGAGTTGTGTGGGTAACGAAAAAGATATATTCTCAGCCTCCCCCGCCGACCGGCTCAATAACGCGCTGAAAGATGATTACAATGTGCTAACCAGCTCTGCCAACGGTTGGGTGATGGAGTATTTTGCCAATCCTTTAAGCCCGGGTTATAACCTGCTGGTGAAATTCGAGCAGTCGGGGAAAGCTACTTTCGCATCGAAAAGCGAGCTGACTGCCAACCATGAATACGAGGTTGACTCCTGCTTGTTCGAAATGATTGGCGATAACGGGCCTGTGCTGACATTTAACACCTACAACAAGGTGCTGCACCGCTTTTCGAATCCCGAAAATCCCGACGGCTACGGATTGCAGGGTGATTATGAATTCGTGGTACTTAGCGCCGAAGCCGAAAAAGTGGTGCTGAAAGGAAAGAAATACGGTTCGGTCATTGTGTTGACCAAATTTCCGGAAAACACAACCTGGAGGCAATTCGCCGATGAGGTGGCTGCCATGGATTCGCTCCTGTTTTCCGAATCGGCGCCTAAATTGAAAATGACCATTTCCAATTCAGGTTATACGTTTTCGAATGGTTTCAACCATGTTTTCAGTGTCATCAAAAATGGGTCTTCGGCTGCGACGGCTATCGATGCACCGTTTATAGTGACCCGTACCGGTATCCGCTTCCAGAAATTGGTGGAAGTGGGTGGACTTAAATTCCAATCCTTTAACCTGAACGATGACAAAACAGCCTTGGTGAGTGTCGAGAATCCCGATTCAAGGCTCGTGGGGGCGGACGACCTGGGATTGTATTTTGTAAACACGACAAGGACTTGGGAATTGATACCCACGGAACTGAGCGACAACCTGAAAGCCCTTTACGGTCAAATAGTGCAATCGTGTACGGAAAAGTACAATGCAGGAAACGTGAAATTAGCATTAAGGTATTACCTTGCACGAAAATCGTACGTGTTAACATTGAGTTTTGACACGGGTTTAATGCCGAATGCCGGAAACCTTGACTTTATAATTAGCAACAATGCTAACAATTCCTTGGTCCTGGTTGACAAAGCGACAGGTGATACCCAGGGGGCAACTTACCGGGCGGAAGTGGCAGGCTTGGGCGAAATGTGCACAATGCTGTCGAACGCTTTTACGTTGTCGACAGCCTCGACACTGAACCCGAAAAAAATCCGGTTTACGCAGAATACCGGCACGGGAACTTGGTTTGTGGTGAAGTGAAAAGGCAATCCCTAAATGGCAACTTGGTGTGTGTTGGCTAAATATGTGATAATAATATGATTAGACAATCCTGATGGTGCTAAATCGGTTCCCTGTTAGGGATGGTCTTAGGGGTTTGGATTTCACAATATCCTCAATATTTCTTCCAGCCTGTTGATTTTATAGGTAGCAGGGAAAAGGTCGTTGGTGTCGTTCACATTAATTTTGGAGTTGAAATAAACTTGGTCGATGCCGGCGTTCTGGGCGCCACGGATATCGGCTTCGTAGCTGTCGCCAATCATGATGGTTTCCGAGGGTTTTGCTCCGTTCAACTTTAGGGCATATTCAAAAATCCGCTTGTCGGGTTTCAGCGAACCGGCATTTTCGGATAGTACAACGTGGCTGAAGTAATGTCCCATTCCACAGCTTTCAATCTTTTTGTATTGAACCTCCACGAACCCATTTGAAACAATGCTGATAGGATAGTTGGCGTGCAGGTAATTCAGCAATTCCTTGGCAAAAGGAATGAGAATGGTTCGGGTGGGTAAGATGCGGATGAATTCGGTTCCTGTTTTAACGGCCAATTGCATGTCGTCGATACCCGCCTGCATCATGGGATGCCTGAAACGCTCCACATTCAGGAATTCCTTGGTGATTTCCCCTTTCCCGTACATGTCCCACAGTTCCAGGTTCCGTTTGGCGTAGATCCGGAAATAATCATCGAAACTCTCGAAATAACGCTGGAGGTTTTGTTGGTCGTAAAACTCGTTCAGGATTATCCTGGCGTTTGCATGGAAGTCCCAAAGGGTATCGTCTAAATCAATGAAAACGTATTTGTAACCCCCAGCTCTGCCAGCTAGCGGAGCGGGGTTGGTATTGAATGGCATTTCTCAGTCTGAATTGTTATAAAAAAGCTTCAAAATCAAATCCCCCTTTTAGGTTTATCTCCTGCCGAAGGGATGGAAAGGGTTGGGAAGGCCACAGGGGCGTCTTATTCCACTTCAATCACCAGGTACTTGCTGATGCTCCAGAAATCCGATGGGTTGACAATCAGCAACACGAAGTTCCCGTTTTCCTTTTCAAGTGTGTATGAGGACCTTGGATGGTTGGTCAGTATTTTGGCACGGGTGGAGTACAACGGGATGGACTTGGTGTTCCGGGCATCGATGCGTACAAAATAATTCTTGTTGAAGTCTTTTTGCAGTACTTTCTGCGAACTGAAAATCCCTTCGGATGAAATGATGTTCTGTTCTTTCAGTTCTTTTTTTGTGCCAAAGACATACCATGCAGCGTGGATGGTTTCGTCTTGTTCCTTGATTTTCGAATCTTTCGCTTTTACATCCGACGACAGGTTTTCCACATTCTTGCTCAGGTCGTTGACCGTGTTTCCCAGGTTGGCAATCAGGGAGTCTTTTTCGCTTAGCTGGGTCTGGAGCAGGCTTACTTTGGTGCTTTCCTCCTCGAGCGATTTGGTCAGGCGGGCAATGGTGCTTTCAAGCTCGGCCGATTTGAACCCGCTTTTCTTCAACCGTTTTTTCAGCCGTGCAAGTTCGTCCTTGTTCGATTGCAGCATCTCGTTCAGGTAGTTCATGTCTTCGGTGATACGTGTCCGCTGGTCGGCAGTCAGCTCCTGGTCTGCCGGTTGGATTGAAATGGCATCCTGGGTGGCTTTTATTTTTTCAATGTTTTGTTCAATTTCGTTCATGGCCGAAAAGTACTCGTCGACCTCGTGCTGCAACGCCTGCTTGGCATTCATTAGCGAGTCGTTCTGGGCTTTAAGGGCTTTGTAGTCGGCCGACTGTCTTCCGCACGAACTAAACAATACAATGGCAGTTGCCAAAGTGAGAAAAAGTGATTTCATAAAGAAATTTTTTAATACCGTTTGTTGTAAAAATAATACCTCGGAAATGTGTAATTTGCAGTGACTTGTTTTCGCTTCCTGGAAAGGACTAACTCCAACTTTTCCAGTGTTTTCCGTATGCGTTTTTTCAGGATGCAAAGGTAATGTTATTCTTCAAAACCTGCAACAATAATCACAATTTCGCCTTTCGGAGCGTGGGCTGTGAAGTGTCCGGCAAGTTCGGATAAGGAACCCCTCCTCGTTTCCTCGAACACCTTCGAAATTTCCCTCGAAACGGAAGCCTTGCGTTCGCTTCCGAAAATTTCCGAAAACTGAGTCAATGTTTTAAGCAGCCGGAACGGTGATTCGTAAAAAACCATGGTCCTTGTTTCGGTTTTCAATTCATTCAGTTTTGTTTGCCGCCCCTTTTTCTGGGGCAAAAAACCTTCGAAGCAAAAGCGGTCGTTCGGAAGGCCCGATGCAACCAGTGCCGGCACGAAAGCCGTGGCACCGGGAAGGCATTCCACCTCGATATTGTTTTCGATGCATTGGCGCACCACCAGGAATCCCGGGTCGGAAATGGCAGGTGTGCCGGCATCGGAAATCAATGCCACCTTCTGTCCGGTTTTGATACGTTGTACAACGTTTTCCACCGTTTTATGTTCGTTGAATTTGTGATGCGACTGCATCGGGGTTTTTATTTCGAAATGTTTCAACAGGAACCCGCTGGTACGTGTGTCTTCGGCCAGGATCAGGTCTGCTTCTTTCAGGATTCGGATAGCCCTGAAAGTCATGTCTTCGAGGTTCCCAATGGGGGTGGGGACAACGTACAATCCGGCTTTCCAACCCGGTGAGTCGCTTTGCATTTTATTTTCAGTGTTCATTTTTTCTTGTGTTGATAGGGTTTGCGGGTATTCCGTTTTCAAAGGAATTTCCGCCTTAGCAGCTGGTAGAAGTCATCCACGGTTTCGTTTCCCTTGTCCCATGTGTATTTCGATTGCAGGAACGATTCGGCTTCGTTGTAGGTGGCCAGCTGGTTCAGGTACGACAGGGTTTTGTTCATGTCTTCGCCATTCCCGCGGAACAATTCGCGTTGGTACCTGAAGCGGTCGCCAATGTTGAGGGCTTGCCTGATATCGTCGATTTTTTTATTGGCCAATGTGGCACCAAGCGTGTTGTCGGGCTTCGAAAGCAGTTCGTAGCGCGATTGTGAATGGTTGCTGGCTTTCTCCGTCCAGCTTGTTTTTTGGTTTTCCTCCACGGTAGCGGTCTCTGTTATGGTTTCTATTCCTGTTATTCCCAGGTCTTTGGTTGGCGTTTCGCCGCTTCCGGATACTGCAATGCTTTTTGCTGGTTCTTCCCTGCTTTCCATTGATTTTGTGGTAGTTGCAAACTCTTCAACCTCTTCTGCCCGGAGTTCTGATGTTGGTTCCGGTTTCACATCTTCCGTTTCAGGTGTTAAAACTGGTTCGCCGGCTGCAACAGGATGTTCGTGAAACTCCCGGGATATTTTCATGTCTTCCTTGTTCATGGCATGCACTTCAGGAATAGCGGAACCGTCCATCCCGTATTCGGACAACTGCTGGATATAAGCCTGGATATTTTCCGCTTTTTGTTGTGCCAAATGGATAATTGCCTTCGGATATTCGCTCATTTCCATGAATCCATCGGTAATCATTTCCAGTTCGCGGATGTCTTTTTGCAATAATGTTGCAATAAATTTCCTGTTCATATCTTTTTCTCTAAAAACAATTTCTATCCTTGTTATTTTTTTATCTTTGCAAATCTGATTGGTTGTTGGTTAAGTTTCTTTGCGGAATACCCATGTGCCGGTTGTGGAATATCCTGCGAAGCGGGAATGAATATTCTGATTCCACCAACCGGTAGGTGTTTCGAAGCGTAAAGGTACGATAATCAGTAGAAACGAGGAATATTTTATCAACTATTTTAGCATTCCGGCTTCACATTTCCAGTAGTTGGGGCAATTGTATAATTGAAAAACTGATCCATCTTGTGGGGCGTGGGGGTTTTTAAGGAACCAAAATAAATCTTGGATTGTTTTTCAATTGTTTTTTGTCTGGTAGTGGCTTTGTTTTTCGATGAATATTTTTGTTGTGTGGTTTTGCCATAATTACCGTATTGACGTTTGTTTTTAAACAACCTCTAAATAAGCAGCATGATTTATTTTGAACAAAATCACCCGGTCCCGTTAAAGCGGGGCAGTATCGAAGTTATTTGCGGTTCCATGTTTTCGGGCAAAACCGAGGAACTGATCCGCCGGCTGAAAAGGGCCCAATTTGCCAGGCAGCGGGTCGAAATCTTCAAGCCCAAGATTGACACGCGTTATTCCGAGGAGGATGTTGTTTCGCACGACCGCACGGCTATCCGTTGCACGCCGGTCGAATCATCGGGGAGTGTTTTGTTGATGTCGGGCGATGTGGATGTGGTTGGGATTGATGAAGCGCAGTTTTTCGATGAAGGATTGGTGGACGTTTGTACCCAGCTGGCGAACCAGGGTGTCCGGGTCATAATAGCCGGACTCGACATGGATTTCAGGGGTGTGCCGTTCGGGCCGATGCCTGCACTTTGTGCCATTGCCGAAGATGTGTATAAGGTGCATGCCATTTGTGTCCGTTGCGGTGCGTTGGCGCATGTGTCGCATCGGATCGTTGAAAGCGATAAACGGGTCCTAATTGGCGAAATGGCGGAGTATGAACCGATTTGCCGTGACTGTTTCAATAAATTAAAATGACCGGAATATGAAAACGAGACCATATACATTTGACCGGGTCGTCCGGATATTGATTGGGCTGACCGTCCTGTTTCTCCTTTTCCTGTTGGTTAAAAAGTTGAGCGGCGTTTTGCTCCCCTTTGTTATCGCCTGGTTGCTGGCTTATTTATTAAATCCAATAGTCGGTTTTTTCCAATTCCGCTTGAGGTTGAAGAACAGGGTTCTCTCCGTCATCTCAACACTGGTGTTGTTCATTGCCCTTTTGTTTGGAGTGATCAGTTTCCTTACCCCGATCATCGGTGCTGAAGTTCGGCGCTTGTCCGATTTGATTGTTAGGTATTCCCAGGGGCTGACACTGAACAAACTCATACCCCCGTCGGTACAAAATGACATCCAGCGGTACCTGACACAACTGGATGTCCAGACGATTTTTCAAAACGAACACATGATTGCCGAAATAAAAAGGCTTGCGCCCCAAATCTGGAACCTGGTGTATGGCTCGTTGAACTTCCTGTTTGGCCTTACGGTGGTTGCCATTGTTTTTTTATACTTGATTTTCATACTGATTGATTATGAAAAAATGTCCCAGCGTTGGCCCGAGCTTATCCCTCCTAAGTACCGTGGGTTGGTTTCGGGGGTTGTTTACGACCTGAAAGTGGCTATGAACCGTTATTTCAGGGGGCAGGCGCTCATTGCTTTCTCGGTTGGGATTCTTCTTTCCGTTGGCTTCAGTATCATCGGCTTGCCTTTGGCTATCCTGCTCGGGCTGTTTGTGGGGATGCTCGATATGGTACCCTACCTGAAAATTGTCGGGCTGGTGCCTGCCTTGTTGCTCGCTTTCTTGAAATCGGCTGAAACCGGGCAAAGTTTTATAGGGCTGGTGGTGGCCCTGGCTATCGTGTTCGTGGTTGTGCAAATTATCCAGGATTTGTTGCTCACGCCGCGTATCATGGGGAAGGTGACTGGTATGAACCCGGCTATCATCTTGCTTTCCTTGTCCGTCTGGGGTTCGCTAATGGGTGTTTTCGGGATGATTATCGCATTGCCCATGACAACCCTCATTTCTTCGTATTACAACAGGTTTGTGCTTCACGAACCGGATACGAAGAACGAAGACCCGCGGTCGGTGGTAGGCAAAATCCGAAAGGAAACCGAAGATATTGATCCGGCGTGATGTTTCCTTGGATGCTCTATACTTAAACGGGAAATGGGGCGTTGAAAGCAACCATATTTCGGAGAAAAAGGGGCAACCGGTTCAATGCAATGTAAAACTTACTGCACGGCATTGCGCGGTAAGTTTACTCAACAGTGCTGTTGGTTGTGCCGTTGTCTAACTCAACCTTTGCCATGTAACAAGAATTTACGTTCGTAATCGCCAAGGAAGTCGGCTCTTGGTTATTCTTTGACGAACTTGTGCGTGTAATAACTATTGATCCCATTCACCTTCACAAGATAAACGCCTGCATGTAACGAACGGATGTCAATTCTTGAATTTGAACCCGTTAATTGTACTCTTAATAATTCCAATCCGTTCGTATTCAGGATAATGAGTGTCGATTCTCTGGAAGGATGGATAAGCTCAATGTTTAGTTCCGAGTTTGAATACACCGGATAAATGTTTATGTTTTTTTCAGGAGTGAAAGTTCTTTCAGCTTCGCTAACTACTCCTGTCTCGTAAGGCAGTCCATCTGATTTCCACTGATTAAAGCCCCCGTTCATAAGATACAATTCCCTGAAATCCATTTTAATCATTTTATTGTAGGTTGGCAAACTCCGTTTCCCGGCTTTACAATAGATTAGATAAATTAAATCCCGGTCGAGGTTCTCCAGCAAGGTGTCGAACTCTGCATCAAAAAAATTTAAATTATGAGAGCTTGCTAAATGCCCTTCGTAATATTCGCCTGGTGTATTCAAATCAAGTATATAAAAGTGCGGATTCGAATTGTTTGCTTTAACTAGCGAGTCGCACTGGAAATCTGAAAGTATTTTGTGGATTGTATCCGTATCCGAACTGCTTGGATTTTGCATGTTGAGATGGGCGTATGTCATATTCAATACGAAAAATGTCAGGAAGAGGGTATGAATATTTTTCATAATAGTCTGTTTGTTAGGTTGTTGTAATGGCTTGAGAAAGTATGAGCGCGTTTTAATTTTTATGGTTGAACTGCAATGAGATGGTTTCTGAGATTATAACAAGGATTAAATCAATTTTATTGTTAAGTTCAAAAAACCACATGCCGGATTTTACTTCTAATAAACCTGTCGTGTAGAAGTTTTAACGGTTATCTCTTTAAAATGCAGATTGAATAGCTAGTTAAACTATCCATTGGTTTTTGTATATTTGCATATAAAATCAGGAGTTTGATATGAATAAATTTAAAATACTTGTAGTCTTTGCTGTGATAGTTTTGTCTACGTTACAAGCTACAGTCAGCCTTGCAACCGACAAATAAATACAAGATAATTCCCTATCCCCAATCGTTGATTCCATCATCAGGGATGTTCCAATTCCATAAACGTACTGTCCTGCACTACAATCACGCAGACACTGCAATAAACAGGTTGGCCGGTCAATTAGCCTTGCAACTCAAGTTGGTTAGTGGACTTCAATTGAAAATTAACAAACGTGCTTCTGCCTCGGAAATCGAATTTATACGAAGTGGTTCTTCGCTGAGTAAAGAAGCTTACCGTTTGCAGGTAACTCCCTCGAAAATTCGTATCGAGGCGGCAAGTCCCAATGTTTTTTTTTTATGGTTTGCAGACCTTATACCAACTGCTGCCGGAGCAGATATATGGACAACAGTTGGTTAAGGGGATGAAATGGGCAGTGCCTTGTTGCAAGATAGAGGATAAACCACGGTTTGATTATCGCGGCCTCCACCTCGATGTTTGCCGCCATTACTTTCCTGTGAAATTTGTTAAAAAGTATATCGATGCCATGGCTATCCACAAACTCAATACTTTTCATTGGCATTTAACCGATGATCAAGGGTGGCGCATCGAGATAAAAAAATACCCTTTGCTGACACGGATTGGAGCGTACCGTGTGGAAAAATCGGCAGACGATCCGTTAAAGGAAGTGGAATGCGGTGGTTTTTACACGCAGCAAGAAGCCCGCGAAATTGTGGAATACGCCCGCCAACGCTTTATTACCGTGATACCCGAAATTGAAATGCCGGGACAATCGATGGAAGTATGCCTGGCATTACTTCCACTTTGTATACTGTTCCTTTCAACTTGACACAACCTGCCACCATTAAAGCACAGGCTTTTGAATCGGGTAAAGCAACCGGAAAAGAACTGAATCGGTATTGCAAGTAATAAAAAAAAAGACATAATCGCTTATGTCTTTTTTTTTTATTACTTGATTTTCACCGGCATTTCTTTTATGATTTCACCGGCACGGACAAGCGCTTCGTTGATATTGCTGCAAATGTTTTCAGCGCCGAGTTTATTTTCGATGCCGGATTTTATCAGTACGCCGCGTACATTGTCGTTTACCCCCGAGAGCAGGATTCTGATTTTCGCATCCTTCGACATGCGTATCAGGTTTTGGAGGTTGTGTACACCGGTGGAGTCGATAAACGGTACTTTCCGCATCCGGATAATGCGGAGTTTGGGTTTGTCGCCAATTTGTTGCATGGTTTCTTCGAACTTATTGGCCACCCCGAAGAAGAAAGGCCCTTCGATCTCGTACACTTCCACACCATCGGGGACGTGGAGCTTTTCCGAATCCACATTCCCTTCGATATAATCGGCTGCGTTCACTTCCTTGCGGAACAGCGATACTGAAGTGGTTTCGGAGATCCGGCGCAGGAAAAGAACGACGGCAAGCAACAAGCCGATTTCAATGGCTATGGTCAGGTCGAAAACCACCGTCAGCAAGAAAGTGGTCAGCAGTACCGCCACATCCGATTTGGGCGTTTTCATCAACGAACGGAAAGTCCTCCATTCGCTCATGTTGTACGAAACCACCACCAGCACACCGGCCAGGCATGCCATGGGGATATGCTTGGTAAGCCCGCCTAAGAACAGCAAAATCAACAACAGTACAATCGCGTGGATAATTCCGGCAACCGGTGTGCGCCCGCCGTTGTTGATGTTGGTCATGGTACGTGCTATGGCGCCTGTGGCCGGTATCCCGCCGAAAATGGGGGTTACCATGTTGGCAATTCCCTGCGCTATGAGTTCGGTGTTCGAACTGTGCCGGTCGCCAATCACACCATCGGCCACGGTGGCCGAAAGCAAGGACTCGATAGCACCCAGCATAGCAATAGTGAAGGCCGTGGGGAGCAATAGCCTTATGGTGTCGAAGTTGATGTCGGGTGTGGTGGCTGTTGGCAGCGAAGGGTTGATGCTGAAACGGTCACCAATGGTTTCGATGCCCTGGATGCCGAAATAATTCCGCATGATGTACACGCCAGCGGTGAGCAGGATGATGGCAATCAGCGAGCCGGGTACTTTTTTTGAAAAACGTGGCGCAACCGATATGATGATTATGGTAAGCACACCCACGGCAAACGACAAAGGGTTGAATGACTCGATGTGTTGCCAGTAAACCGCCCACTTGTGTATGAAGTCGGCCGGCACTTTGTCGATCTGCAGGCCCAGCAGGTCCTTGATTTGTGTGGCAAAAATGGTGAGGGCAATACCGCTCGTGAAACCTACCACCACGGGATAGGGTATGAATTTAATCACGCTTCCGAGCTTGAGTGCTCCCATGATAATGAGCATGACACCCGCGATAATGGTGGCAATGGCCAGGCCTGTAACACCGAATTCCTGAACAATTCCGTACACAATGACGATAAAAGCACCGGTCGGGCCGCCAATCTGGACTTTGCTGCCCCCCAATGCGGAAATGATGAACCCGGCAATGATAGCTGTGTAAAGCCCTTTTTCGGGAGTGACACCCGAAGCAATACCGAACGCGATGGCCAAAGGAAGGGCTACAATCCCCACGATAATCCCCGACATGAGGTCGGATGTGAATTGTTGCTTGGAGTAATTTTGTAACGTGCCCAATAACTTGGGTTGGAAATGCATTTTCATAAGCGGCGATATCTATTTTAAAACGACTGCAAAAGTACTGCTTTTCAACCGGAATGGGTGCAGGTTTTGCGAAATTTTCTAAATAGAAACGCAGTTTTCCTGAATTGAAAGTAGGGGGCAGTCCATAACTTTTGGAGTTGGCAGGTGTTACTTAAACCAAAAAGTGTAATTTTGCATGACTCATTTGAATACAAAAGAATTTACTACATAAGGCAAGTAGAATACAAAGGAATTACCTAAGCATTCAAGTATAAATGTGGTAACTAACTTAGCAATCATGAATAAAACCGACCAATTTAATTATAGCCGTCGTCCTTCGGACGAAGTCCGGGTTGGCAACCTGCTTTTAGGTGGCGGCCAACCTGTGCGTGTCCAGTCGATGGCCAATACCGACACAAACGACATTCAATCTTCCGTGGCACAATGCCTGCGGATAGTGGAAGCAGGTGGCGAACTGGTTCGTTTTACTGCGCAGGGAGTGAAGGAAGCCGAGAGCCTGAAACGGATACATGATGAACTGCGTGCCCAAGGCTGCAATGTGCCGCTGGTAGCCGACATTCATTTCAACGCCAATGCAGCCGATGTGGCAGCACGGAATGTGGAAAAAGTGCGTATCAACCCAGGCAACTTTGTTTCGGGCATTAAGCCCCCAACAGATAATTCGGATTATACCGATGAGGAATTTGCCCTCGAATATGAAAAGATTAAAACCCGCTTCATCCCTTTGCTGGATATTTGCAAACAAAACAATACCGCTATCCGGATTGGAGTGAACCACGGTTCGCTCAGCGAGCGTATCATGAACCGGTATGGCGACACAGCCCGTGGTATGGTGGAATCGTGCCTCGAATTCCTGAGGATTTGCAAGGGGGAAAATTTCGGGCAGGTGGTAATTTCCATGAAGACTTCCAACACGGTGATGATGGTGCAGGCTGTCCGCTTGCTGGTGGACGAAATGGAAAGACACGATTTCCATTTCCCCTTGCATCTGGGTGTGACCGAAGCAGGTGAAGGGGAGGATGGAAGGATAAAGTCGTCGGTGGGCATTGGCGCTTTACTGGCCGATGGAATAGGCGATACCATCCGCGTTTCGTTGAGCGAAGAACCCGAAGCCGAAATACCTGTGGCGAAATTGTTGGTGTCGCATGTCGAAGCCCGGAAAAACCACGCTCCCATCCGGGCAACTGAAAGCCCATTGGTTTCGCGCTACGAATACAAGCGCAGGCAAACACATGCGGTCGGCAATATCGGGGGTGGAAATGTTCCGGTCGTGGTGGTTGCGTCTGCCGGACATTCCAGTATTGAGCCCGATTATGTCCTGTCCAACAACAGGATGCTCCGGGTGAATGGAGATTCATATCCTGTTTTTACGGTTGAAAATATAAAGGCGCTTGAAGCCGATAACTCGGGAATTAAATTCCTGAGCATGGATTATCCTTCGTTGGATCCCGGTGTGCTGGCTCTACTCCAGCATAGGAAGGACCTGGTTGTTTTGCTGGGGACAAGTCATGTGAATGGAACCGGCGAGCAACGCGCTTTTTTCCATGCCCTGCTAAATGCCGGATGCACGGTTCCGGTAATTGTTTGCCGGAGATACACTGCTACCGGTATCGAAGAACTTCAGGTAAAAGCTTCTGCCGATACCGGGGTCTTGTTTATCGATGGGTGGGGTGATGGGATTCTTATTGAAAATGAAAACAATATTACTGCGGCGGATATCAACTCACTCATGTTTGGAGTGTTGCAGGCGGCACGGGTTCGGGTTTCAAAAACCGAATACATTGCCTGCCCGGGTTGTGGCCGCACCATGTTTAACTTGCAGGCGGTCATAGCCAAAGTAAAAGCCCGGACATCGCACCTCACCGGACTGAAAATAGCCATCATGGGTTGCATTGTGAATGGTCCTGGCGAGATGGCCGATGCCGACTACGGATACGTGGGGGCGGGAAGGGGCAAGGTCAGCCTGTACAAAAAGCGCGAATGCCTCGAACGCAATATCCCCGAAGAAAAGGCGGTGGACAAACTGTTGGAGTTGATCAAGGGAAATGGAGATTGGCACGATTAATGCAAAGC
>DATGXD010000103.1:0-2403 GCA_035299105.1 Paludibacter sp.
TTTGAGAATAGCGCAGGTTTTCTTCTGTGTATGTCTCGTAGATTCCTTTCGACAATGCTTCTTCGTCGGTTCCGTTAGTCCACACGTTGCTGCCTTTTTTAGCGTAAACGGTAGCTGTTCCGGTGTCCTGGCAGAAAGGCAATACGCCTTTAGCTGCAATTTCCGCATTGCGAAGCATGGTCAATGCCACATATTTGTCGTTTTCGCTGGCTTCGGGGTCAGCAAGGATAGCTGCAACCTGGGCCTGATGTGCGGGACGAAGCAGGAACGAACAGTCGTGCATGGCGGCACGCGCCAGCTTGGTAAGTGCTTCCGGTTCTACTTTCAGGATTTCCTGTCCTTCAAATTCCGATACCGACACATGCTCTTTGGTAAGCAAATAGTATTCGGTTTTGTCTTTTCCCAGTGGAAATGTTTCCTGGTACTTGAATTCTTTAGCCATTTTATTTTAAATTTATCGTTATGATTTTGCAGTTAAACTGGGTGCAAAATTACGGAAATATTTCTGTAATTGCCATATGGAAACCATGTATTCTGGATATAAAAAAAGAGCGAACCGAGTCCGCCCTTGATTTTGGTTTGAAATAGCTGCCCATGCAACTAGAAGAGAGTCAATTGCCCATCGCCATCTACAATTTCATCCGGCAAAACCGATTCGTTTCCAGCCGATTTCACTACCGGGGGATTCTTGTCTTCTGCGGTTTGAATGCCATTGGGATTTTCCATGGGAATTACCGTGGCCGAAACCGGATCCCCTGCTTTTGGCTTTTGTGCAGTTGCAGGCTTATCTTCCGGGATGCCCTTGGCTTCGACAGTTTCGGTTATTTCTTCGTTAGCATCGCTTTCCCCGGAGATTCCGATCGTATCTGTGTTTTCAATGTCTTCGTTTTCCTCCTTCGGTGGTGCAAAGCGTGTAGGTTCCAGTTCGTTGATAGCTTTCACTTCGAAAGTTGTCAGGCGTTTACCTTTGGCCTTGAAACTTTTCACGCCAATAAATTCTTCGGCATCCACTATCAGTGGTTCCCGGTAGGAGTCGCTACCGCCCATCACGACTTCGAGGCGGGGGAAATCGGCATCCGACATTTGTATCAACCGCGAATCGGAGTTGTCGCCCAGGAAACTTTGCGGCTTGGCAGAGGCTTCCAGCTGGAAACGTTTCAGGTAGTAATATTTTTGTTCGGCATCCCACAAAGCCACTGTCCAGACCTTGTTTGGGTCGAATTTTTCAATTACCCGGATGTCCTTGTCGTAGTGGTTGTTCAGGTCGAAATTGCTGGTGTAGAAGGATCCTTTCGAAGAAACGACCAGAATCAGGTCGTCGCTATGGAATTCACCCAGGAATTCGCCCCGCTTGTCGTAGTTCAGGCGCAGCACATCGCGGTCGAACCATACGTGGCGGCCACCGAGTGTCGACCCGCCTTTTTGTTTCAACGAGATTTTCTGGATTTCGTTCTTTGTCAACAGGTTGCCCATCGATTGACGTCCCTTGATGGCAATGTCGCTGAAGTCCTTTTCGAAATTCAGTTTGAAAAGCCGTGGCTTGGGTTTTAGTGCCACGCGTATTACCTCGGCTTCGGCATTCGGGTTTGCCGTAAAATAGACTATTTTGGAACCGGACGTTCCTTGTGTGATGTCGTATTCCTTGTCGCGTGTAATCCCGTTCACGGCAAACCGCTTGATATAATAAAAACCAGCTTTCCCATCGCGGTACACGAGGTTGTAAATGGTGCGTTTATCGTTTTTCTTGAACACATCGAGGTGGAGGATGTTTTTCCCGACAAACATTTTGTCGGCTACCTTTACGATTTTATACTTGCCATCCTTGAAGAAAATGATGATGTCGTCGATGTCCGAGCAGTTGCAAACGAATTCGTCCTTGCGCAGCGTGGTGCCGATAAATCCTTCATCATAATTGACATACAGTTTTTCATTAGCCTCGACCACCTTGGCGGCAACAATAGTTTCAAAGTTGCGGATTTCGGTGCGGCGGGGGTAATCCTTGCCGTATTTCGATTTCAACCCTTCGTACCATTTGATGGTATAATCCACGAGATGCGCCAGGTGGTGGTTGATCTCATCGATTTTTTTCTGGATGGAAACAATCGTGTCGTTTGCCTTGTCGGAATCGAAACGGGTGATCCGCATCATTTTGATTTCCAATAGTTTTAAGAAATCTTCCCGGGTGATTTCGCGGATGAAATCCTTTTTGAACGGCTCGAGCCTTTTGTCGATATGGGAGATGACTTCATCCTGCGAGGCGCTGTCTTCGAAACCTTTATCCTTGTAAATCCGGTTTTCGATAAATATTTTTTCAAGCGAAGTAAAGAATAGTTGTTCGAGCAATTCTCCCTTCTGGATTTCGAGTTCGGCTTGGAGCAGGTCTTTGGTGTGGTCGCAACTCAC
>DATGXD010000104.1:0-16176 GCA_035299105.1 Paludibacter sp.
ATTTCTGTAACTTCGTTGACTGTTAGCATAGGGCAGGATTATAGTTATCTGTTTGTATTTAAGCACTATAAATATAATTCTTTTTCTTGTCTTATGCTAACTTTTTACCAGCTTTCTTATATCGAACTCACGTTAATTTAACCCCGTTCCCCGTAGCGTATACAATCCGGCATCCGATGTTTGGCATAGCGCGGAGGTGGCTGTTGCACAACCTATGCATAACTTGCCATTTTCATTTGTAATTCAAATATTAAAATCAAATAGAGTTAGGCAAATTATAAATTTCCAAGATTGTCGATTTATTTGATGAAAATGACTTCAATAGCCGCAAAAGAAGTCTGTATGATTTAGAAAAACTATTTACAAGCTCTATGATTGCGTTTTTTGCTATTGCAGCCACAGGGTTTTCACCATTATATCTCAATAGTTTTTTGAGATTATAAGCCGTTGCAGCCATTAGCACATGTTTTTTTGCCAAATCAATCCCTTTTGTATAAACCTTCCTCATTCCACCAAAACCCCTTTCGTCCAAGTTTGCAACCCACTGGATAGTTCAGGTTTAGCGAAGCGCAATCCGCCAAAAGTCGGACAGGCTCTGGACTGAAAACCAAAGCAGTTTGTAACTGCATTAAAAACAGCAGTTACAAACTGCCCGCTATTTCCAGCACAAGTTACGGCAAAGCCTAAACTTGCGCTATTCACTGACTGCAAAACTATAGACTTGGACGAAAAGGGGATAGTGTGGTGGAACTCCAAAACCACGAACTGAACGAGCAACTAATGCTTATCAACCAACTGGACGAGGACGAACGCAACGCCTTGATTAAAATCATTAACTCCATGCTGACCAAAAAGCGCATGAAGGATTTACTGGATGGGAAAGTAAACTTCTGATAAATTACTTTCTGTGCTAAAAAAACAAACCGCCCCGCAATGTCTGACCATTGCGGGGCGGTGCTGTTTATAGACTTTTCTTGTTAGCATGGTTCACAGAACGACACTAGCTGGCGGCTATTGTTGCGTTGTAAACGCTGAACCATTAACTCCTCGTTGCAAACGAGGAGGAGGGAATAAAAATAAGAAATGGTGAGCATACACCCACCATCTCTTATTTATCTTGAAATAATATCTATTGATTTTCAATAGATTATTCCTTTATCGCCAAATCTGATACATTACCGCATATCCGGAAGGACAGGGTAAAACCTTCGCCAAACCTAACGACTGCTATTGCCTACGCTCATCAGAGGTCTCATATGTTTTTTCTCTTGAAATTTTTATAATATTGTTGTGCTAAAACTTCATTTATTCTATAAACTACTAAGTCATAAAATGAATAATCTTTAAATGGCAGTGGACTATCAACTGTTGGTTTTTCTTTCATTCTTTTATCACTTACATCATCTCTTAAATAATATAAAATTTCCAAATTGTTTATCTTCTTTAAGATTAAATATCTCAATGAATTTGGCTCGTGCATTGAAGACCAATATGTTATCTGCAAGTCAAGATTCTTGTCAAAAATGAATTGTGGGATAACTTGAGGAGATTTAGAAATAAGATTTAGACTATCTATTCTTATTTTTATAAATTTATCTATATCACTGTAGAAAGACCTCTGTTTATGGTCATTATTAGTTGCAAACAATAAACTTGGCAATATTGTTAATATTGCCAATATAGTTCTAATTTTCTTCATTCTAATTTTAATTTTTTTCCTTTGTATTGTACATTACTGTTTAAATGCCCATTATTCTCAACAGCACCATATTTATTCGTCACACCAGTTTTTTTCTCAGCTCTATTATTTGCATCTTGTTCTAGATTTGAGTCACCTTGAATAATTTGATTTAAAATGGGAAAAAGTTTTTGTTCAATTACACTCTGTATTTTAGGAAGATAATCTGACTCAAACTCCTTAATATCATTTATAGTCCCATTTTTCATATATTCATTGAAGATTTTAGTAACTATTTTGTCTGCTCTGCCTGAATATTTTTCCCCACCATATTCAATTTCTATTTTTGCATTCTTTATTTTTTCAACAAATTGATCGACATGCCCATCTTCATGGGCAACAATTTGTCTTAGAAGACCCGGATTTTCCGTATCGAGGGTATGTTTTTTGCCATTATAATCATAGGACTTTTTGAATCCTTTAGAAAACCTTTCTGTAACATTAAAAACTACATCATAAGATTTAGAACTTTTGTTGTATTTAACTGACAACCAAAATCTATCTGGTTGCGTATCTCCAAGATCACTCATCTTAATTGGGAAAGACTTATTCCATAAGACTGTAACATGAGACTTCACAGCTCTTCCATCAGGGTCAACAAATCTTACAGGATTATCCAAGCAATACACATAACTCCCCACATTCATGTATTTCTCCGCCAGCGGATCCACACTATACCAAATTCCATATTTAGAGTCCTGATAACGTGCTCCAAAATACAGCAAACCAGTTTCCTCATCCCGTTCCTTACCACTAAACAGATAAGGCGTTGTCCAGGAACTTTGTGATCTGCGTTCGTCGATAAACGTTTCGCCAAACGGTACATATTCCAAATGCTGGACAATATCTCCAGACTGGTCGGTTATCAACGAACTGCTTCCTAAATGGTCGCTGTGGTAGAAGTACGAACTTGCCGTGGCTACAGGATTGCTAGATACCAATCCTCCACTTGGTGGCGTCACTTTATAGCTTACACCAAGTGAATCGTACCTGCTCTTAAGTGAAGCCGTTTGAGCGTCATATTTAGCTCGCAGGTCGGTAGTTGTTACCGGGCTGGTAGCAAATATCCCAGAGTTACTTACTTTACTGGTTATCCGTTGTCCTCCCATGTAAATGTGTTTGGTGTATTCGCCACCATTACGCACTACCAGGTACGGACTGATATAAGCCGTAAAATTGCTTGCTCCGTTTCGTATTCCGCTAAGCGCTCCGTTTACCAATACCCCTTCGCCATCTCCGCTCATTTTTACGGTGCGCTCGCCTGCGGCATCGTAGAAATAGTTGTCAGAATCAGAATTTTCAGAATTATAGAATAACCAGAATTCTGAAAATTGAAAAATTCTATAATGCCGATAGCTATCGGCAGATTCTGACAGTAGAAAATGGTGAGCATACACCCACCATTTTCCATTCTATTTTTGCAAATCATTATTGATTTACAATCCATTATCCATATAACGCCAAATCTGACACATTACCAGTTTATATCGACTTTCAGGTTTTTATTTTGGCAACGCCAAATTTGATACATTACCCCCACCATTTTCCATTCTTCTTTTGCAAATCATTATTGATTTACAATCTATTATCCATATAACGCTAAATTTGATACATTACCTACATTCCCACTCTAATCTTTTATACAGCGTACCGATAATCCATCCTTTTGCGTAGATGTTCCGATATTGCATCCGGATTCACTATAAACCAACCACATTGCATAAGAATCAGTATTAGAATACGTTGAAGAACTCCAAAAGTTTGCATCTAACTGATTCAAGCCAAAAGTCCCAGACGTCCGACTTGAACCAGGCAAAGCGGAAAATCCAGAATAATTATTATTTCCTAAATCATTACCAATAAGCGAACTACTGCTCAGACCAGCCCAGTTTTTTGCAGACGCCCAATCCAATCCTGACGCTAATGCTTTTCCAATAGAACCCGAAAAACCGTAATCATTCTGAACGTAATTTACTAAGGCTTTCCATTCATTATAAGTTGGAACATGCCAACCTTTAGGAGCCAATTTACCTGTATTAACAGCATACCAGTTGTATAATCCGCCATAAATATCTTTCTTGTTACTACTATTAGAATGCCAACAATAAGCTCCCGAAGTTAAACCAACCCATGCTGTGTTATCAGTGATATTCTCAATTGCTGTCCCATCATTGTATTTAGTCGTTTTCAGATTCTCAACCATCCATGTCTGATTTCCAATAATTACTGTATGATAAAGGTTACCATCGACATCAGTGACAGTCTCTGTAGAAGTATAAAACTTAATTTCATTCCCATATGCAATTCCTTTTGAATTGATGGCGTAGGCACGGACATAGTAAATTTTACCGTACAGCAGTCCGGTGATCGAACTCGTAAAACTTCCACTTCCACCTCCGTCTGAGGATTTGTTGTCGGCAATTGTCGGTGCTGACTTTAAACTCCAACATAAGCCACGGGAAGTTATAACCAACCCCCCATCTGAAGTAATATTGCCGCCTCCAGTGGCATTTGTTTGATTTACAGCACTTACACTGGTTGTAGTTATTCCAGGTACCGTTGGAGGTAAAGTAGTGAATTGAATTTCATTTCCATAGCTTGTTCCGGCACTGTTAGTTGCATAGGCACGTACATAATATTTTGTCGATGCTTTAAGTCCGGTGATGGTACTTGTGAATGTACCACTAACAGTACTTGCAGTGGTTTTATTATCTGCTATGGTAGGCTCAATCGTTGTGCTCCAGCACACCCCACCGGTTAAAATATCGTCACCACCGTTTGAAGTTATATTTCCGCCTGTTATGGCAGTACAAGCAGTAACGGAAACCGCTTCAGTTGTCGTTAAAACGGGTAGTGATTGAGGATCTGATTTCGAATTGCAAGCTGTGAATATAATCAACATAGCGAACACAAAAAATAATGATTTAAAGAATTTCATCATAATGGCTGATTTGAATTTAGTCTGTTTAGTAATTAATTTGATATTTCATTTTTTTGATCCTAATGTTGTCGAAGTGCTATATATAGTAAAGATGTTTCATATTCACGGCGCATTTTTAATACAACGGATGGAACACCCCGTCCATTCGGATATGCTCATTAAATGCTAAAAAGCTCCGGCTTGCCACTGGGATTACAATCCCAGTTCTTGTATTTTTTGGATTTTTTAATCCAGTAGCATATCCGGTTGTAAAGCCGATTTGTTTATTCCGGATTGCAAATCCTTATAGTACAAGAAGATGGAATTATAAATCCCACCAACCATGCAGTTTTTGCTCACCTATAAACATATCCGCAAGGACGGGCGGTATAATAAGTATTTGCGGTTCGATTGTCTTTTCCAAAATAAGCTACTCCCAAAGAATCAAACCGTGTTTTTACCATAATATTCATTTTCCTGATAAATTTGATACTAAAAAATGGTAAGCTTTTCTACTTATCATTTATTATTGTAATGCCAAATCTGATACATTACCCGTTACCAGCGTTACCAGATTATCTTAGTTTTCTTACAATACTAATAGTCTCAATTTTCGAGGACAGCCTTCCTCTAATATACTCATAATTAATCGTTTTTCTTTCATTGAAGAATTCAATCTTAATATCCTTGACATCTTCGACAAAACCATATCGATGATTGGGTATTTCGGAAGGATAATAAGACACAACATTCCTAAAACTCAAAATAAAGTCTTTCGTTGGAATCTCTTTATATTCTTTGAGGATAGAAAGAATCTTTGAAATTGATGTATCTTTGATCAAATTAATATCAGTTTGTTTTAACTTACATCTATAATAACTTACAATTTCTAATAAATCTTCTTCGTCAATCATATGCAGTTCTGTATATACGATTGAACTATCTCTGTAAAAGTGTCGAATAAATCTTTCATTGTGCTGATTTTGTTCTGAACTGATCATTCTTAAAGTGTCAGTCTTCCAAACATTAAAAACTGAATCATTAGTCTTATTCTGTGCACATATACATTTAATACAAAGAAGAAAACACGCAGTTAACATTAAATGACAATATCTCATAATAGTTATTTTGTAAATCTACTTAGACTTTGTTTTTTACCTCCCCGAGGGGTATTATAACTTTCAAAAATAGTTTTTCCGACAATACTAGTAGCTTTGATATCGTATTTACCATTTGAGAATTTAAAATTTAAAACATCTACTCCTCCTTTAAACTTATTCTTGTAATCTAATAATAATCCTTTCGAGTCTGATGACCATGTCCATGTTCGATGATCATTACTATTTTTAGAGCATATCAAATCAATTCCATCCCAAGCATCAGCACCATTAGAATAATCTTTAAATCCTTCCATTTTATTGCTATATCCCAAGGCATTAACCGCAGAGCCAAGAGCATATTTTGAATTTTGACTTGACTTATCCAACTTGTTAAAGTCCTCATAACCATCAGCGGTTGCTCCTTGAACAATAGTATTGTCATACATGACAATATCTTCTAATGTCTTTAGATTTTTAGAACCACCTTTGGCTAAAAAATTCATATGAGCATTTCCTATCCTTAGAGATTCTTCTTTATTTCCAGATGATTCTTGATGTATCGCAGCAGCAAGCCCTATAAAGACATCATGACCAACTTTTAGATCTTCTGCATTTTTAAAAGTTCCATCATCATTTCTTGAATCTGCCCGATATACCTTATTGTCGTTTACGTTCTTATCTTGTCCCAACCATTTGCCCTGATTAGTATAATAATCACCTCTTCCATCTGGATCAACCATATTTACCGGATTATTATGACAATATACATACGAACTAACATTAGGAAACTCTTCTGCCAGCGGATCCACACCATACCAGATACAATACTTCTCGTCCTGATAACGCTGACTTACATACAGCAATCCTGTTTCTTCATCCCGTTCTTTCCCGCTAAACAAGAAAGGAGTATGCCAACTACTTGCTGATCGACGTTCATCGATAAACGTTCCGCCATAGGGTACATACTCAATGTGCTGAACAATATCTCCATTGGCATCGGTTATCAACGAACTGCTTCCCAGATGATCGTTATGATAGAAATAGGAACTGGTAGAATCCGATGGAGCTTTTGAAGTCAGGTTTCCGCTTTGCACTCCTGTGGTATAGGCCACACCCAATGAATCATAGCGTTCTTTGATTTTAGCAGTCAGCAAATTCTGCTTGCCTGCAAAGTTCACCTTATTGGCTTTATCCAAAGTCAATGGATTTGTTGCTGCATTAAACATCCCCGAATTTCCAACTTTACTGGTAATCCGCTGACCACCGATGTAAATATGCTTGGTATATTCTCCTCCTTTTCGTACAATCAAGTAAGGATTAATATAGGCTGTAAAGTTAGTAATTCCTGTGCGTTCTCCACTAGTTAGCCCATTAATATTTATGCCCTCGGCATCTCCGCTCATTTTTACGGTACGCTCACCACTGGCATCATAGAAATAACTGGTCACATAGCCATTATCGCTCGAAGCTAACATTCTGTTTTCTTCATCCCAAAGCAGGCGGCGGCCATTGGTGGCTAATAATTTGTCACCTTGCTTAGTTCCTGTAAGTATGCTAAGCAAGTTTCCGTTAGCATCATACGAGAACAGACTAACCTTGTTGTCTTCCACTTTCTTCTCACCCTGAGCATAGCGGTAACTTACATCTGTTATAGTATCAATTTGCTGACTATTACCTGCATTTATCTGATAAGCTAAATCATATCCGGCATACAAGCTGTCTTTAAACTGCACCCCTGTTTGTGATATATACTGTTTTTTACTTACCACATTATACATATTGTCATAACCCATATACAAATCATAGTGGGCTGATTTGCTTTGTTGCTTATTGAAGTCTCCATGAGCTTCAACTAATCGATAAAGGTTATCGTAAGTATAAGTATGTTCCATTGTTCCGCCAATGTTTCCGGAGATTGTATTGACAGAAGGAATTGAAACACCGGTATTTCTTACATTTACAATATTCCCTACACGGTCAAACTTATAGGCATTGTTCATAATCTGCTTGCTAATTCTGGTGCTTAAAACACCCAGATTCTGCAAGCGGCGGGTACTATCGTTATAAACAAAGGTAGTTACCGCACCATTGCCATAGCGCAAGCGGGTACGTTGCTCAAACTTATCATACTTGATACTATCCACATAATTGTATGTAGCTCCGCTTTTAGTGCCCTGCACCTGCCACAATAAGCCTCCTAAGTTATATTTATAATTCAGCACCTCGCCGTCAGGATAAGTCATCGTTTGCAAACGATTCCAGCTATCATACGTCCATTTGGTATCGTATGTGGCTACTGCCTGGTTAGGAATAACCAGGGTACGGCGCACCTGTTTTACTTCGCCCATCTTTCCATACCAGAATTCTTGCCCACCACTGCCATCTTCCTGATATTTCAGGCGTCCGGCACGGTAACCATGCGTCGAATCTGCTTCACTGGCTGTTCCGTACACCATCTTTACATTATTTTCAGGGTGGTTCGGATACGAGACAGAATCCAAACGATTGAAGGTATAGAAGTACTGTATCTTTTTACCTGTTGGTATTAGATTGGCTGTTTGTTCCCAAATTTTGTTGCCCGCAGCATCATATCCAAACTTCGTAATGCCCGAAGCTGGATGGGTAATCTGTGTGGGACGTCCAGCTAAATCATAAATCGTAATGGTTTTCTTTCCCTTAGTATCTGTCACACTATCCAACTGCTCAATAGCATCGTAATGGAAACGGGTGATTAGCGCAGTATCTTTGTTATACTGCACCGACTTCACTGTTTTCCCACTACCGTTGGCATAGGTTTCCTGAATGTTCTTCAATGCATCAGTAGCTGTCGTTTTCAACAGGTTGTTTTCAATGCTGTAAGCCATTGTGTTATAACTACCATCAGGCATCGTTATTCGTGTTACACGGTCAAGTACATCATAACTGGTACGGGTGGTTGGCAAATGGCTGTCGGTACTGTCAAAAGCAGCATTAAATACATACTTATTAGCAAGGGCTTCCACCGTAGGATTACAAGCCACCTTTACACGCCCGAATGCATCGTATTTCACACGGCCGCCTACAAGACTCACCTCCTGTCCATTTACAAATCCATCCTTCTTTACTTGTATAGCCCGCCCTACACCGTCTACAAAGGTCACCGTCTCCAGATAGTTCTTTGGATTGGCTGGGTCGTAATGTTTGGTAATGGCATAAGGAGTTTGCTTATTCCCGTTCGCATCTTTCAATTGAGGATGATACTCAAACTGTATGGTTGCTGTATCTTTCCCCTGCTCGTTAGGCCCGGTGATACTTACCACCCGTCCTTGGTTATCCAGTTTGGTAGTCATCACGTTGCCGTTCATGTCGGTATGCTTGCAAGCTGTGCCGTATTTGTAGTTGCTCATCCCCAAAAATATATTCTCAGAACAGCCATAAGCATTATCAAACTCCGACTAAAACAGATCGTTTTCCTGTTCAATCGCTTCAAATGAGTTCTGATTGAAAGATTATGACGCTCTATATGATTAGTAGAATGTAAACTGGTATTGTGTACTTTCTTCATTATCAGATAACGATAATTTCTCAGTTTGTCAGTGTATATCCTTCTCGCATTGGAAATATCAAGGCATTTTATTACACGGTTTAGGGTTTTGTTGGTACGCCTGCCCACATTGAAACTCACTACTGCTTTACTTTCTCTGTCCAAAGCATACACTATCCAGCGAAGCTTGGACTTTTTGCCAATATAGGTTCTCATCTCATCCACTTCGTAACTTTTGCCTATGGAAATGGGTGGTTGTTGAATGTTGGCAGATATGGCAATAATCCGTCTTAGCAAGGTAGTAACAGATATACGCAATACTCTGGCAGTACTGCGTATACCTAACCCTTCTTTAGTGAGAAGTATGATTTGCTGATTAGTATTCGATTGATATGCGTTATAACTGTAGTTTATGATAAACCGTTTGCGACATTCTTTACAACAATAGCGTTGTTTCCCAGTGGCTGTTCTACCACTTCTTATCAATTTGTCTGATTTACATATTGGGCATGTGTGACTAACGCCAAATCTGATACATGAAGGGTTATTTTCATTCATATGAAGTCTGTTGTTTCGTTTTAAGTTGGTAAAAATAGAAAATGGTGAGCATACACCCACCATTTTCCATTCTACTTTTGCAAATCATTATTGATTTACAATCTATTATCCATATAACGCCAAATCTGATACATTACCATCTATTATCCATATAACGCCAAATCTGATACATTACCACTTTTGCAAACCATTATTGATTTACAATCTATTATCCATATAACGCCAAATCTGAGACATTACCAACCATTATTGATTTACAATATATTATCCATGTAACGCCAAATCTGATACATTACCCTTTATGGAAATGGATATTTGTTTATAATATAAATATTTATCGCAATAAAAACCATGAGTATTACAAATAAGAAAATTGTAGTTGAAATTGGAATTAAATGACCCGAAAACATGTAAAGGGATAACACAAATTCCCACGTAATCAAAAATGCCAGCGATGACAATTTAATAAGTATTGATTTGGCAAATTCCCAAAAGTGTATCTGATTCGGTTTGTATCTTTTAATTATGACATAATATAATAATGTTAGACCGATTAAACATATAAATGTTGTATGTGAATTTAAAGATAGTTTTGATGATATAATAAAACTCTTTCCTAAGAAATAGTTAAGTGCTATAACAATAAAGCAATTATATAATATCAGTCGAATGGAAGAAATTACAGTTTTCATAATATTATTCTCCAATCTTTTTTAAAGAGTAATGATTAGTATTTTCAAATTGCTTAAAGTAAAATCCAGCTGCGTTTGCTTTTTTACTTATAATTTCAAACTGTTCCTTAGACATACCTTCAAATAGCAAACCTGTTAGACCTTTTTTATATGCATTCTGAATATAACTATTATCACCCTTTAATAGACCATAAGAAATAATTGCAGAACGGGTTATCACCTGTGCATCACCTCCAACACTATTTGATGCAGCATTACCAAATTGATCGACATATAACATACCGGCTGAAGATAAATTTTTTCCAAGATGGTCACTTGTTTTTGCTCCTTTATGAGCAAAAGCATCATGTAATGCATGTAAACCAACTCCAAGGCTAGAAAATCCATTTTCATTTCCAGCTTGAAACACATTATCCCAACCATAACTTAAACCTCTTGATAGAGCTCCTGACTCTGACATATGATTTGCCTCTGCATTTGACATCATTGAGTGTCTAACGCTTTGATCCTCATTTTGAGAATTCGCAGTTTTACTATAATCAATTCCATTTCGATATTGGTTATAAGATTGTGGATTAAAGTTGTCAAGGACGCTTTGACTGGGGTGATCTGCATATGTTCCAGAATAATGAGCAATTAAATCTGCATTTTGCTTGCTCGAACCCAGCATTAACAATGAATTATATGTCATTACATAATGAATATTTACACCATATTTTCCATTGGGGTCTACATATACAACCGGACTATCAAAACAATAGACATACGAGCCAAAATTTGGAGCATCAAATTTTTGGGGGTCAGTACTCCACCAATTAACTCCTTCTGAATCATAATACCTTGCCCCATAATAAGTTAGTCCAGTTTCATCGTCACGCTCTTTGGCATTGAAAAGATATGGTGTTTGCCATGAGCTGTTTCGTTCATTGACAAATATTTCACCAAATGGAACATACTCGATATGCTGAACAATAGCTCCGGTTGGGTCAGTTATCAGCGACGAACTACCCAAATGATCGGAATGATAAAAGTAAGAATTTGCTGTGGTAGTTGGACTGCTCGAAACCAATCCCCCGCTTTGTGGCGTACCTTTATACGTTACTCCCAACGAATCATAACGCTCTTTAATTTTTGCTGTAAGCATATCATATTTGGATTTCAAGCCGGTCGTTACCGGACTGGTAGTAAATATTCCCGAATTACTTACTTTGCTGGTTATCCGTTGGCTGCCCATATAAATATGCTTGGTATAGTTTCCACCATTACCAACCACCAGATAAGGACTGATGTAAGCAGTGAAGTTTGTTGTTCCGGTTCTGGCTCCACTGAGTATCCCATTTACCAGAACTCCTTCGCCATCACCACTCATCTTCACGGTTCTTTCACCCGAAGCATCATACCAATAATTACTTACATAACCATTATCACTGATTGCTAACAGACGATTTTCTTCATCCCAAAGCATTTTACGGCTTTTACTTGCCATCAATTTGCCATCAGTAGTTTGAGTGCCGATATTGATAGATATCAGATTACCGTTAGCATCGTAACTGTATTGACGCACTTTAGCATCTACTTTCTTTTGCTCACCGCTCGCATAGCGGTAGCTTGAGTCTGCAATATTACTAATTTGTTGGCAATTATTCGAATTTATGGTGTATTTAAAATTACAGCCGGCATTCAATCCTCCTGCAAACTGTACACCCTTCTGGTTAATCTCCTGTCTTTTGCTTATCACATTGTGCATAGCATCATAACCCATAAATAAATCATAATGTGCATTTTTGTCTGTGTTAGCTTTATTGTAATCCCCATGTGCTTCTACCAGTCGGTACAGGTTATCGTACTTATAGGTATGCTCCATAGTCCCGCCAATGCTACCCGAAAGGGTATTGGCAGCAGCTACAGCCGTACCGCTGTTGATTACACTAACCACGTTTTTCACCCGGTCGTAAGTATAAGCATTACTCATCAGCGTAGGTTGTCCGCTCAGCAACGTACTCTTTACCGAAAGCCCGGTGAGAGTGCGGTTGGAGTCGTTGTAGGCGTAGTAGGTTTCAGCCCCATTGCCGTATTTCATATACGTCCGTTGCTCAAATTTATCATATTTTATATTGCTCACGTAAGTATTGGCACTGCTGGCTACTCCGGTTAGCAATCCGGCTGTGTTGTAGGTATAGTTTACCACTTCGCCATCAGGATATGTCATACTCAGCAATCGGTTCCAGCTGTCGTAAACCGTCGAGGTGGTATAGGTAGCCACTGCCTGGTTTGGTATTACCAGTGTTCGTTTCACTTCCGTAACCTCACCCATTTTACCATACTTAAACTCCTGCTTGCCGCTGCCGTCTTCAATGGATTTCAGATGACCTTTGAGGTTTAAGTTCTGGGTGTTATCATAACCTCCGTACACATATTTCACGTTGTTCTCGGGATGATTCGGATAAACTACGGAATCCAACCGGTTATAGGTATAGAAATACTGTATCTTTTTACCCGTTGATATCAGATTGGCCGGTTGCACCCATGCCTGGTTGCCTGATGCATCGTAACCAAAGTTAGTGGTTCCCGAGGCGGGGTGTACCAACCGGGTTCGGCGGTCGAGCCAATCGTAGGTGGTAACGGTTTTCTTACCTTTGGTGTCGGTAACGGTGTCCGTCCGGTCAATGGCATCGTAATGGAACAACGTGGTCAACAAACTGTCTTTTACCCCTTTATTGTATTGTATAGTTTTTACAGTTTTGCCACTACCGTTGGCATAGCTTTCCTGCTTGTTGCCCAGCGCATCAAGCACCGTGGTTTTCAACAAACCGTTATCAATAGCATAACTCATTTGTGTGCTTGTTCCGTCAGGCAATTTGGTTAGTAATACCCTATCCAATACATCATAAGCAGTACGTGCAGATGGGATCTGACTTGCCGTGCTATCAAACGTAGCATTAAATACATACTTGAGCGAGTTATCGGTTTCCGCTATCGGATAATAAGCGGCCTTTACCCGCCCAAAGGCATCGTATTTGGCTCGTCCACTTACAATCATTACCGGGGTAGTACCTATTACCCCGCTTTTCTTCACCTGTATGGCACGCCCCACGCCGTCCACAAAAGTGACGGTTTCAATATTATTTATAGTACTCCCACTGCTATTGGCCGGGTCGTAATGCCGGGTGATGGCATAAGGCTTTTGTGCATTGCCACTAGCATCCTTCAATTCAGGATGATACTCAAATTGCAAGGTATAACTCCTTCCTGCTGCCAATTCATTCGGTCCGGTAATGCTTACCACACGTCCCAGGTTATCCAGTTTGGTGGTCATCACATTGCCGTTGATGTCGGTATGCTTGCAGGCTGTTCCATACTTGTAATTGTAGTCGCCCAGTGTGGAACTGTAACCCAGCGTGTCCTTCACTTCGGTCAGGTACTGGTGGAACAGCGGGTCGTAGGTATAAGTATAAGACATGCGTGTGCTTGTATTATTAGCCGCGTTACCGTTCTTGGGTAGTATTATCCGGCATATGCCGCCCCCGCCCTTACTGTCGTAATACCCAATGTCGGTAACGGCCGTGTCGCCCGGGGCTATCACGTTCTTCACCTTCAGCAGGTGGTCCGAAAACAACGGGTCCCACACGGCGTACACCTGGCGCATGATGTGTCCTCCTTTGTCGTAAACCGTATGCTTGCGGGGCAGGCTGTACACATCAACGTATTCGGTCTCGGCACGGTATTTAAACCCGCCGTTGCCATCGTGGTCAAGCCCCCCTGCGTCGTCGAACTTGTATGCGGTAGGCTCGCCGCCCGTGCCGGCAACGGTGTTGTAGCTGAAATAAGCCGCACCCGTGGGCATGCTGCCCGCGCTTTCGTACAGGCGGCTGCTGGTGTACCGCATGGGGGAGTACACGATGAACTGCCTCTTCACGCGCCTGTTGAAACCCAGGTCCAGGCCGGGTGCCATCCCGAACTTGCCCTTGTTTGGGCCGTCCTGTATGTAGCGCGAAACGCCGAAGGCATAATACTCGTTGTCGGTCTGGGTGCGTTTTACCCCCGTGCTGCCATCGCCCTCGAAAACAGTGGTGCCAAGCAACAGCCCTTTGGTGTAGTAGTTGTCCGTGTCGAACCGCTGCTCCGTGCTGCGGTAAGCCGTCCGGTTATCCTTGTCGGTGTTGATATTGAGCACCTTCACCTTGGCGAATCCCAGGAACTCCCGGTCGTACCGGTCGTATTTCCCCCCGGCGTATTCGAAGCTGTCGCGAAGGGCTTTCCCATCGTCATCCACTCCGTCGTTTACCTGAACCGAAGACATTATCCATTTTCCCCCCGGATGGTCGGTGGTCGATGCGCTGCGCCGGTAATCCATCGTGAAGCTGCCGCCCAAGGGGTTGGTCACGCCCTTGAGCTTGTTGGTGCAGGCGATCCGCGACAAGCGGGCGTTCACCGAATTGGTCTCGTGGTTCAACAGCGCATCCAGGAAGTTGGGCTTGTTCAGGCTCAGCAGGTCGGGGAACCCATCCCCGTCGATATCCTGTATCTCCTTGCTGATGTAGTCGGTGGATGTGCCGATGCTGGTGCTTCCCCCGGCGGTAATCTTGATCAGCCATATCGGGATGGTCACCCGGAAGTTCACGTTGTCGCTGCTCCCCTTCGATTCGGTCTCGTTGATGAAGTCGATGCCTGAAGCCTGGAGTTCCGTGTCATCAAAACCGTTGCCCTTATTGTAGCGTATGTAGCATTTCGAGTCCTTGCCGACCCTCAGCTGGTCGGCCAGCCCGTCGCCGTTCATGTCGCGCAGGGCGAAGAGGGTGGTCGCAGTGGTGGTGGAAGTGTTCCTGCCCTTGCCCCCCGACACAACGCCGGCATCCACGCCCACGCCCACGTTGAAGCTGAACCCGTGGCTTGTACCCGACTGTATGTTCTTCAGCCCGTAGTCAACCGCCTCGTCCATGAACTTGTAGCCCAGGTTCAGGCAAACCTTGTAGTTGCCGCCTGCATCCTGGAACAGCCGGTCGGGCAGACCATCGCCGTTTATGTCTATGTAGGCGCTGGTGGCGTGGTCGTTGTTGTCGACATACGATGCGCCCACCGACAAACTCGGTGAGGGGTTTTCAGACAGGTATGCCGTTTGCTTTGCGATGTCCACCATTTTCTGCCCCCCTGAATTCGGCGATTCGCTCCGGGAGAAGCCCCCGCTTATGCCCAGCGACCAGGAGTCGTTCTTGGTTGTTTCGTTTAGGAAGGTTAGTTTCTCGCCATCGCGCGAACCACGGGCATTGCTGTATTCCACCTGGTTGTCGGTGATGTAGTCGGGGTAGCCATCCCCGTTCATGTCGGTGAAGGCGCTCACCGTGGTGGACGAACCGCTTGACTTGCTTCCCGAAAGTCCGGGATTGGCAACGCCCAGTTTCACCGATGCCCCTCCCCAGAAGGTGGTGCTTGTCGAGTTGGTCCCCAGGGTGGGTGCGGTGTTGACAACAAACAGCGACGGGTCCTCCACATCATCCACCACGGTGGCCGACGGGGCCGACGGGGTTGCCGAACCCAAAGCGGACAACAGCGACCTGACGACATACTGGCGCAGGGCGGTGACTTTTGGCACCGCAAACTCCCGGAAGAAGACATTGCTGGCATCCAAAACAAGGGGGGCCCTTTTG
>DATGXD010000105.1:0-2488 GCA_035299105.1 Paludibacter sp.
CTTAGGCTCGCAGAACAGCTACACGGTGAAGGAGTACCAGAACAAGAGCAATGCCGCCAACGAGATGGCCTACGATGCCAACGGGAACATGGTGAAGGATTTGGACCGGGGTATAGTGACAATCAAATATAATGTGCTAAATTTGCCGGACATTGTGCAGTTTAAAAACGGCAACCAGATAAAAAACCTGTACGATGCCAGTGGGAAGAAGTTGGCTGAAGAATTTTTCACGCAGCTCACCGCCATCGCCCCGCTCACCGACGGGCAGATAGTCAACCAGAGCTACATGGCCGGTGTGGTGGACCAAAGCGGCACGGCCTACGCGGGCAACTTCGAGTACAAGACCTCGCAAGGCAACAATTCGCGGACCACGCTTGCCCGCATCTACAACCCCGAGGGCTACGTGGAGGACTACACGGCCACCTCGGGTCCGCTGTTCTACCACTACTACCGCCGCGACCACCTGGGCAACAACCGCGAGGTGTGGCGGGCGGCATCGGGCTACAGCGGCGGCCCCATCCCCGCCGGCACCGTGCAGCGCACCCAGTACTACCCCTCGGGGCTGCCCTGGGCAAGCAACACGGGCGATAACCCCGGTACCCAGGCCCGAAAGTACAACGGCAAGGAGTTCGTGGAAATGCACGGGTGGGACACCTATGATTATGGGGCGAGGGGGTATTATCCGGCATTGTCTATCCTGCCAACTGTGGATCCACTGGCGGAGAAATACTACTCAATATCACCGTATGCATATTGTGCAGGGAATCCCGTTAGATATATTGACGTTCAAGGTAAATGGATTCAAGATTCAAAAGGCGGACATGCTTATAGTAATGGTAATTGGTCAAATAATACTTCAATGGGAACACGGACAATTGGAAATGATCTACAACTAACACCTATTGGTAGAACTCAATTTAATGCAATGCAAAATGCAGCTTATCCTGTAAAATTTACATTATCTCCTGGAGATGGGGGGACGAGAAATGCCGGATATCACTATACACTTGTTGATGGGAAAATTACTTCGGCAGAGATAATTGTTTATGCCGGAAATGCAAAGAGTACTTTAGACAAAGTGAATGCAGTTATCAATAATCCGAATGCAGTAGTTAAAGCTGATGCAGGTGCTGATGATAAAGCAAGGGTTGCAAATCCTCCAAAGACGATGGATGAGGTGATTGGACAAGAGGCTGTTCATGAAACAACTCATCTAACTAGAGGTAATTTAAGTGATAATTCTAGCACAGATTATAATGTAAGAGAAGGAGAACCCAATAATGCAGAAATAAACGCTGTAAAACAAACACCTGAAAATAGAATTGAACCAATACCTACACCAGTAGTTGGAATCAAAATAGAACCGACTAAATAACAACACCATTATGAAAAAGACATTAATAATTCTAACTGTTATTTTATGCTCTACTAATATTATCTATTCTCAAACATTTGGCTTTGACATGTATAAAAACATCAAAGAGTATTATGATTTAGTTGGAGTTAAGATAGAAGCGACATCTAAGAAAGAGATAGAAACAAATATTAAGATTAGAGAGTTAGTGAAAGGCTTAAATTCACACCAAGTCGGAATATATGATTTTTGTTCAGAAGGGAATGATACTCCTTTTGACATTATCATTGTTGAAAACGACAGTATTGAAATTTGGGATATAACCGCAATCAATTCTCTTTTACGTCGCATAGTTGATATATCCAAAAAGTATAGTGATGTATCAAATAATAGAAAAGATATTAAGTGGATTGATGAAATTTTAGAATTGCACCGGCAAACTTTGGTCAAATTTTCATTTAATTCGTCCGTTATGGAATATAAAAGAGGAAAATATACATTCAATATTATGCTTGAATCACTAAAAAAGTCAAACACATCTAATCCGATAGAAAAAAAATAAAGATAGTCAATTATTTATTTGGTTATCAATAGCAAGGAATAGAAATTAATCGAAGAATGGTGGGTGTAATGCTCACCATTCTCTATTTTTATAGCATACAAACAAAACCCTTGGAGGAATAGATGCTACTACATATAGCTATAACGTTCGGAGTTGGACAACAGATATCATTGGTAGCCGCTTTTCAGAAAATCTTTACTACAATGTAAATCCTCTGAGCAGCAATGTATGCTTCAACGGGAATATTTCCGGAATGCAATGGAATGTACCCCGTCGTCCGTAGCGTGTGATAAACCGTAGCGCGGTCGTTGAGCGAAGGCTCAGCCTTCGTTCGTGCTAAAAGCCAGCCTCCCGGCTGGCAAGAGTAGCGGTAGCAAGAATAGGGAAGCGGCTTCAGCAATAAGTTTGGAGCTGCTTTCTGTATAATGTCTCTTAGGCTCGCAGAACAGCTACACGGTGAAGGAGTACCAGAACAAGAGCAATGCCGCCAACGAGATGGCCTACGATGCCAACGGGAACATGGTGAAGGATTTGGACCGGGGTATAGTGACAATCAAATATAATGTGCTAAA
>DATGXD010000106.1:0-6411 GCA_035299105.1 Paludibacter sp.
CGGTTGCAATGGCCCAGGTCACAATCCCAAGCATGAAAGGCGAGTATTTCTCCAGGTTCCCCTGCACACCGGCATACACTTTTTCCCAGAAACGCGGGACGGCACACATGAGTGTAGGCCTTACATCTTTTATCGTCTGCTGGATTTCGGTAGGCCGTTGGTTGATGTAAATGCTAATGCCGTTGTAAAGGCAAAGGTAGCACCAGGTCCGTTCAAAAACATGTGAAAGCGGGAGGAAGGCAACCGACACATCCTTGTCAGTAAGGCTGGTGAGCCGCTGTGTGTTCAGGCGCATGGCCTCATTCAAACAGCTATGCGGCAACATCACGCCTTTCGGGTTTCCGGTTGTTCCCGATGTATATAAAATGCAAGCCAAATCAGTTTCCACGGATTCATCATGGCGGTGTTCAACTTCAAAATGTTTGGTAGATTTAACACCCAACTTAATCAAGTCATCGTAATACATACCCGAAACCGAATCGGCAAAAACCACCTTCTTATCAAAAGCAATAATCTTTTTCAGGAACCTGGAATTCTGCAACACTTCGTAAGCCACGTTGTACTGTTGTTGGTCGCCGACAAAAATAATCCCTATCTCGGCATCGTTTACGATAAATTCAACCTGCGCCACCGATGAGGTAGCATACATCGGCACTAAAACTGCCCGTGTCGCATACAGGGCAAAATCCACCACAAGGTTCTCGGCCTTGTTTTGCGAGAATTGGGCGATCCGTTGATGTTCCACGACACCCAGTTCGATAAAAGCTTTTGCCAGAGCCGAGACCTGCTCGGCAAATCCGTTCCATGTAATTGTTTTCCAATCCCCGGCAAGTTCGTCGCGATGGTACAACACCCCCCTGTTGCCGTATTTCTTGGCTTGGACATGTATTAGTTGAGAAAAATGCAGATTTTCCATGATTTTCATTCAAGGCATTGATTGATAAATAATTGGGCAAAGATATAAATAATACTGAAAGAACCTGCACGGAAAGTTGTATTTTGTGCAGTTTTAGTGGGGCAACCGGGTTGCTAAAGACTGTCCGGGCACATGCCCGCTTCCGGCAAATGTTTCCGTACGGGCAAGAATGATTTCCTGCTGGAAGTCCGGTTCAGCAATAATGCGTTGACAGGCAAGGCGCGATGCATTTTGTTGCGATTCCTTCTTGCTGCTTCCAGCGGCTTCGCAGACAGCGACACCTTCGATAAGCAGGCGTGTTTTGAAAACATGTTTGTTGCCTGCTTCCAACACTTCGTCAACCAGCAGGAATTCGATGGCAAGCTGCCTTTTCTGGACCCATTCGATGAGTTTTGATTTGAAGTTCATCTCGCTCTCAGCCACCTTGTCGAGGTTGACAAACGAGCCGAACAAGCGGCGTTCCACAAACTGCTTGCATTTTCCATAGCCCAAATCGAGGTAGATGGCCCCAATCAAGGCTTCGAGGGCATTACCGTAAATATTATGGTTGGCATGCGCATTGACATGCTTGGTCACCTTTACCAGCTTGTCAAGCCCGATTTCGACTGCGAGCCGGTTCAGCGAGTCCCGCTTCACAATCTTGGAACGCATATTGGTAAGGAATCCTTCCTGCTGGTTTTCGTAGCGGTGGTACAAGATATCCGCCACAACGGAATTCAGCACGGCATCGCCCAGGAATTCAAGACGCTCGTTGCTTAAAGGAATCCCATCGGGGGAAATGGCAGGAACCGATTTGTGCTGGACAGCCAGCTGGTAGTATCCTATCCTGGCGGGATAAAATCCCATGACCTTATAAAACAAAAAATAAGGCTCCCTTCGAGCTTTCGAAAAGAGCCTTATGTTTCGATATATTTCCTTAATCACAAACTTATTTCGAGTACTTTTTTACAATCACACTCGCGTTATGCCCGCCAAACCCGAAGGTGTTGGACAATGCCGCATTAACAGTTCGCTTTTGAGCCTTGTTAAAGGTAAAATTAAGTTTATAGTCGATATCCGGGTCTTCATCACCTCCCGTGAAGTTGATTGTTGGAGGGACAATGTCATTCGCAACTGAAAGCACCGAAATAATCGCTTCCACCGCACCAGCAGCGCCCAGCAAGTGGCCGGTCATCGATTTGGTTGAGCTGATATTCAGATTGTAAGCATGTTCGCCAAACACATCCTTGATGGCTTTCGATTCCGAAATATCGCCAACAGGAGTCGAGGTGCCGTGAACATTAATATAATCGATATCTTCGGGCTTCAATTCGGCATCTTTCAATGCACGCTTCATAACCAGCATGGCTCCAAGCCCTTCCGGATGCGTTGCAGTGAGATGGTAAGCATCGGCCGACATTCCGCCACCGACCACTTCGCAAAGGATATTGGCTCCGCGCGCAATGGCATGTTCCAATTCCTCGAGAACCAGGCAACCCGATCCCTCGCCCATCACAAAGCCATCGCGGCTTTTGCTGAAAGGACGCGAAGCGCGGGTTGGTTCATCGTTACGGGTCGACAATGCGGTGAGGGCATTAAAACCACCTACCCCGCCGGGTGTGATGGCCGCCTCGGCGCCACCAGCTAAAATAACATTGGCTTTGCCCAACCGAATATAATTAAAAGCATCGATAATGGCATTCGTCGACGAGGCACAAGCCGATGCTGTTGAATAATTCGGGCCGCGGAACCCATATTGAATGGAAATTTGCCCGGCAGCAATATCCGATATCATTTTAGGAATGAAGAAAGGATTGAATTTAGGACCCTGGCCTTTATTTGTGTAATAGTATGCTATCTCCTGTTCGAAAGTTTGTATACCGCCGATACCGGCTGCAAAAATAACGCCTACCTCGTCTTTATCGACTTTTTCTAAATCCAGTCCGCTGTTTTCGATGGCTTCCTTTGCAGCTGCAATGGCATATTGGGCGTAAACATCCAACTTGCGGGCTTCCTTGCGGTCGAAATATTCCGACGGGTCGAAACCTTTTACTTCGCAGGCAAACTGGGTTTTGAAAGAAGCAGCATCAAAATGAGTAATAGGGCCGGCACCGCTTACTCCCTGCTGGATATTTTCCCAAAACTCGGGGACTGAATTTCCTAAGGGGGTAACAGCACCTAAACCTGTCACTACAACTCTTTTCAATTCCATAAATTATCCTGGAATAAGATTATTTTTGTAAAGCTTCGATGTGAGCGATAGCATCGCCTACTGTAGAAATTTTTTCAGCCTGTTCGTCCGGAATAGAAATGCCGAATTCTTTTTCGAATTCCATGATCAATTCTACTGTATCCAATGAATCAGCGCCCAAATCGTTGGTAAAACTTGCTTTAGGTGTTACATCTGCTTCTTCAACGCCTAACTTGTCTACGATAATGGCTTTTACTTTAGCTTCAACTTCTGACATAATTTTTGATTTTAAGTTTATAAATAGAAATTGTTTTATAATTTTGCGGTGCAAAGGAAACAAAATTTATCGACATAACCTCGTTATCGAAGAAAAAAAATGCTTTTTTTGCACATAAACCCTCTTTTTGTGCAACAAAAAATTGCCCGTATGCCTCTAAAAATCGCCCTTTTTGCTTCCGGTTCCGGCTCGAACGCCGAGAATATTATCCGGTATTTTTCAGCCAACCCCCGTTTTTCATTTCCAGTGATTGTCTCGAACAAGCCCGATGCAGCCGTCCACGAACGGGCCAAACGGCTGAACGTCCCATCGGTCACTTTCCCGCGTGCCGACTTCGAAAGCGGCAATGAAATTCTGAAATACCTCCACGAGCAGGGAGTCGATTGCATTGTGCTGGCCGGGTTCCTGCTGAAAGTACCCCAACTCATCATCAATGCATTCCCCGGCAGGATTATCAACATCCACCCCGCCCTGCTGCCCAAGTTCGGCGGGAAAGGCATGTACGGCATGCACGTCCACAAGGCGGTGCGCGAATCGGGCGATGCGGAATCGGGTATCACCATACATTATGTAAACAATAACTACGACGAAGGAAATGTTGTTTTCCAGGCAAAATGCCCTGTTTTACCTACGGACACCGCTGATATGATAGCTGAAAAAGTACATGCATTAGAATACGAGCATTTCCCGAAAGTGATCGAGGAACTGTGGGGGACAGAGAAGTAGCGGGTAGTGCAGTGAGCAGTAGGGGGTTTGCAGTGCTGACCAATACATCAGCACACCACCACATCAATATATCATTCCCATCTCTACCTCGGCATTTTTTTGTACCTTTGCAGCCCGAAATCAATTTAAAACTTTATAAATCATTCAAATATGGCTCTTCAATGTGGTATCGTGGGTTTACCCAATGTAGGTAAATCCACCTTATTCAATTGTCTTTCGAATGCCAAGGCACAGGCGGCAAACTTTCCTTTCTGCACCATCGAACCCAACGTGGGCGTGATAACCGTACCCGACGAGCGCCTGAACAAACTGGCAGAATTCATTCATCCCCAGCGCATTGTGCCAACCACAGTCGAAATCGTAGATATTGCCGGCCTAGTGAAAGGCGCCAGCAAAGGCGAGGGGTTGGGAAACAAGTTCCTGGCCAACATTCGCTAAACCGATGCCATCCTGCATGTGCTCCGCTGTTTCGACGACGACAATGTGACCCACGTGGATGGAAGCATCAACCCCGTGCGCGACAAAGAAATCATTGATGCCGAGTTGCAGCTAAAGGACCTCGAAACGGTGGAAAGCCGCATCAGCAAGATATACAAGCAAGCCCAGGTTGGCGACAAACAAGCCAAAGCATTGTACGATATTTATATACAGTATAAAGATGCCCTAATGCAGGGGAAGTCGGCCCGCACCGTGAAACTCGACCCGCTTGACAAGAAGCTGGTGAAGGATTTGTACCTGCTCACGGCCAAACCGGTAATGTATGTTTGCAACGTCGACGAAGCATCGGCCGTGAATGGCAATGCCTACGTGGATGCCGTCCGTGAAGCCGTGAGAGAGGAAGAAGCGGAAATCCTGATTGTGGCAGCAGCCACCGAAGCCGACATTGCCGAACTGGAAACCTACGAAGAACGCCAAATGTTCCTCGAAGAAGTGGGATTGAAAGAGTCGGGTGTTTCGCGGCTTATCCGTGCAGCTTACCACTTGCTCGATTTGCAGACCTATTTCACAGCCGGTGTGCAGGAAGTGCGTGCATGGACTTTCGAGCGTGGTTGGAAAGCGCCACAATGCGCGGGTGTGATCCACAGCGACTTCGAAAAAGGATTTATCCGCGCCGAAGTCATCAAGTTCAACGATTTTGTGGCTTTAGGTTCGGAGGCCGCCTGCAAGGAAGCCGGGAAAATGAACGTGGAAGGAAAGGAATATGTGGTGCTTGATGGCGACATCATGCATTTCAGGTTTAATGTGTAAGAAACCACCCGCCCCCTTCCCGTAAAACGGGATAAATTGCGGGAAATTATAGTTGGCATAGCATTTAGACTATCTGAATCTAAATTTATTTTTTGCAATAAAAACTCCTTGAATATCAATGATTCAGGGAGTTTTTATTGTATTGAAGCAGTCCGTACAAAAACCACATTTTACTTTTCAGAAATTCGGTAAGTTTCCAGGTTTGAATGTGCTGGATGGCTTCACGGCCGGGAGCTACAAAAGCTTCGAGGGTGCTGGCGGGATGGCTGCGGGTAAAATGGCAAATATAAAGTGCAATAACCTACGACTTATCCAAACATTTCCACGTCGTCGGCCGTAATGGTATTTCCACCCAAAATAATGAGGCGCTCCACCATGTTGCGGAGTTCGCGGATATTACCTGTCCACGAACGGTTTTTCAACTTTTCGATGGCTTCGGGGGCAAAGGTTTTTGCCTGGATTCCCTGTTCGTTGCAAATAAGTTCGCAGAAATGCTTTGCCAGCAGCGGGATATCTTCCTTGCGGTCGTCGAGCGAGGGAACGTGGATAGGAATCACGTTCAGGCGGTGGAACAAGTCCTCGCGGAAATTACCCTTCTCAATTTCCAGCTTCAGGTTTTTGTTGGTTGCTGCAAAAACCCTGACATTCACTTTTATGCTTTTATCGCTCCCCACGCGGGTAAGTTCATTTTCCTGCAATACGCGGAGCACTTTGGTTTGCGCGGAAAGGCTCATGTCCCCTATTTCGTCGAGGAAAATGGTTCCGCCATCGGCTTGCTCGAATTTTCCGATCCGTTGCTTTATGGCCGAAGTGAACGAACCTTTTTCATGCCCGAACAACTCGCTTTCAATAAGTTCGGAAGGGATAGCAGCGCAGTTGACTTCGACATACGGGGCATCCACACGGTGGCTTTGCTCATAAAGGAGCCGCGCCACAACTTCCTTCCCGGTGCCATTTTCGCCGGTTATGAGAACCCGGGCATCGGTTGGCGCCACGCGGTCAATCATCATGCGTACCTTTTCTATGGCGGGCGAGTTTCCCACCATCTGATGGCGTTTGGCTATTTTCCGTTTC
>DATGXD010000107.1:0-4344 GCA_035299105.1 Paludibacter sp.
CCCGAACACCACCTACCACTACCGGGTGGTGGCAACCAGCAGTTCCGGCACGTCCAACGGGCAGGACGTGGCCTTCACGACCCAGCCAGAACCGGTGACAGACATCTCCCTGTCGGCATCCTCGGTGGCGGAAAACCAGCCTTCGGGGGCAGTGGTTGGGGCGTTGTCGACGACCCTGGCGCCTCCGTGCACGTACAGCCTGGTTGGCGGTGCGGGCGGCAGCGACAATGCCAGCTTCGGCCTGAGGGGTGGGAATCTGGCCCTGGACCAGGATTCCGGACTGGGAGATACGGGGCTTGCCTTTTACTCGGGTGCCGGCGATATATGGCAATCGTTCACGGCCGGTGCTTCAGGGCAGCTGGGCCGCATAATGCTCAGGGCGGTTGGAGCACCCATGGCAGGCCATCCAATGAAACTAAGGGTGTTCGATGGCGAAGGCATCTCCGGGGCTTTCCTGGGAGAATCGACTGCTACCATACCTCCGGATTTGCTTGTGGCCTGGGACTTCAGCGGGATCACACTTGCCCAGGGCAATAAATACACCTTCCAGATGGTGGAGTGGACATTCCCGGACTTCTACGGTTTTTGCGGCTGGACAGATGACACCCACTATGCGGGTGGGAAACTGAACCATGGGGGTTACCCCGGCTGCGAGCTGGGTTTCAAGACATACATGGCCGGCACAACCGACCTGGTCACCGCGTCAACCTTTGATTACGAGGCCAAGTCGGCCTACCACATCCGGGTCAGGGCCGCCAATGCCGCGTCCTATGTTGAAAAGGAATTCACAATCCATGTCACGGGAGTCAGGGACACGGTAACGGCAATAACCAGTAGTGAATTGGAAACAGAACTCATATACCCGAATCCTGCTATCAATGGCTGTTTCATCAATGTAGAAACAAACGGATTATTAGCCATATATGATATGAGAGCTTGCCTCGTATTAAAGAAAATATTAAATAATAGAGAATATGTAGACCTTACAAGTCTTGCAAAAGGAGTTTATTTGGTAAAAGTAAATGGCAGAACTGCTAAATTGATCAAGAAATAAAATTGAAAAGTATTGTAAAAAACAAGCCGCTGTAATGGAAATTTGCAGTGGCTTGTTTGCATATATTTTAGGTCATGTTGTATAGTATTATTTCGTATTTGAAAATATGAGAGAGGAGAACTGTTTTTGCAGCACAGTTCAACACATTACTTTTTATGGAAATAAATTTCTCCCATTCAAGATTAAAAAAGTAATGGATAGTTTTTCAAGCCATGATGATTACGGGGAATGAAAAAGATGAACCTCAGCATTGAGGTTCATCTCATTTCCGTATAATCAGAAGTCTATTGCTTGTTAGGTTGCTTCTCAGCAGACCCCAACTCCCCTTCAATTTCGCTTTAAAGTTATGGGTTATTTCTGATAAAATTACCAACCATTTTTGGCACCATTACCTATTTTGCTATATGGGGGAAGGTGTTGTTTAGAAAATATACATGACGGATGCCAGCACCCTGTGGTTGTACACCGAGTAGGGATTCCTTACCGTGCCGTTGGTTTTTAACATGCCGTACGATGCGCTCGAAAAGTCGTATTCCAACCCGAATTTCATGTTGGGCAGGTTGTAGCTCACCTGGGGTGCAACGCGGTACAGGCGGTCGAGGATTTGTTGGTCCCGGAATGCTGCATCTGCTTTTTTAAGTGTTGGGTTCAAATCGGAGCTGTCATAAAACCCGTAACCATAACTGGCGAACTTTTGGGTTGTTCGGTTGACGGCCAGGTTGTTTGTTGTCCCCAGGTTTTGGGAAATTCCAACCAGCAGGCTTACCTGGAATTTGGTGCCATACACTGCGTTGATCCAACCACTGCCATTCTTATAATTTGTATAACCGAGCACTTTTGTCGAGTCATCCCCGGTTCCGTACCGGCTAACCCCATAACCACCGAGCATAAGCTGGTCGCTCAGGTTTTCGCCGTAAGTGGCTTTTGCTTTTAGCAGCCACTTTTTGCTTGCATACTGCGCATAAGCCAATGCGCTCAGCGATGAAATTGTCACATTGTTAGCCGCATCCGGTTTCAGCGTTTTGTAGTCGACACCTGCTCCGGTAGTCCAATGGGTGGTTTTGTTTTCCAATCCTGCAAAAATATCGGGAACCACAGCATTTTTCATGTATGCGTTGGTGGCGGTACTTGCTGCCGGCCCGAACGATGCATATTGCATTTCGTAAAGTGCAGCCGCTGTTGCCGAAAGTGTGCTGGTTAATGTTTGCTTCACACGTAATTGCGGGCTGCGGTTGAATGGCTGGAAGGGTGCGCCGCCGTTCGACGAGAAGGTCGAAGGTGCCAGGCTTCCGAACAAGGGATGCCATGTCTGGCCCAGGAGCAGTTCGGTTTTGTTCCAGTTCAACTTCATATAGGCCTGGCGGATACGGAGGACATAATAAGATGTCCCGAAACCGGCAAAGTCGGCTTCGATTTTGCCCGACGATTTTGCACCAAGTATGGGTGTGCCGGTAATGTCGGCGCCCAAGCGGGTGTTCACGCTCAGCATTTCGGCCTGGGCAGTCCCGTTTGCATCCACGCCCGCGGCATTTAGCAAAACAGGTTTTGGAAATAGTTGGATCACACCATCAACCATTTCCACGTTCTGGCGTGAGTTGTAGAAAAAGTCATTTCCCACGTAGCCGTATAGTTTGACTTTGGTGGCCGGTTCTTCGGCAAGGGCCAGCGAAGCACTGGCTATCAAAATGCAAGTAAGTAGTTTCTTTAGAATCATGTTTGAGTTTTTTTGTGAAATAAAATAGTGTGGGTGGCAATGCCTCCTTATCCCATGAGGTGTTCCAATAATATTTTCAGCCCGATACCAATTAAGATAATACCGCCTATTACTTCCACCTTCACATGGAAGCGCTTGCCGAAATGCAAGCCAATGTACATTCCTACCATTGTGAAAATAAAACTGGTAATGCCAATGATGCTGATGGCGTTCCAAATAATGCCGGGGTAGGGGATGAAAATAATCCCCGTTGCCAGGGCGTCGATACTGGTTGCCAAGGCAAGCGACAGGAGCGCAACCCATTTGAACGGTTTCTCTTCTTTTTCACGTCCAGCCGGGTGGTGCTTGAAATCTTCGATAATCATTTTGCTGCCGATAACCGTCAGCAAACCGAAAGCCAGCCAATGGTCGATAGTTTTCAGGTGTTCGGCGTATTTTAGCCCCACCGAATACCCGATAAGCGGCATGGTTGCCTGGAATATCCCGAAAAGGAATGCCATGCGGATGGTCAGCCACACCACGTGCTTTTTCGCGCATATCCCTTTGCTGATTGACACGGCAAAGCAGTCCATCGCCAAGCCGATGCCGATAATAACGATTGAAAATATGTCCATTGTGCAGGAAAAAGTAAGAAAGTTAAAAAGTAGGGAGTAAGAAGGTGAGGGGTCAGGAAAAGAAAAAGGTAAGGAATAAAACAAGTAATTTGCTTACTTCCTTACTCCTTACCTCTTGGTTCTTTTCTATTAAAGCATTGCTTTCACCTGGTTGTAGACGTTCTGCCCGGTGAAACCGAGTTTCTCGTCCAGCACTTTGTAGGGTGCCGAGAAACCGAACGATTCCAATCCCCAGATTTTACCGTTGGCGCCTACCAAGCCAAGCAAGTTAACCGGTAGACCTGCCGTAAGGCCGAAAATCTTTGCATTCTTGGGCAGCACGCTTTCCTGGTATTCGGCAGGTTGGCTGCGGAACAAACCTTCGGAAGGCACAGACACCAAGCGGATTTTCACGCCTTCGGCGCGGAGCAGTTTGGCTCCTTCGTAAAGCGTTGAAACTTCGGATCCGGAAGCCACCAGGATAACATCGGGGTTTTCGTCGCTTTCCACAATGTAACCGCCTTTTTGGGCTTGTTCGGCTTCTGCCTTGCGGCTGCCGGCTGCCGGAAGGTCGGCAATATTCTGGCGCGAAAGGATCAGTGCGGTAGGTGTTTGGGTGTTTTCCATGGCCATTTTCCACGACACGGTACATTCTTCCACATCGGCCGGACGGAGAACCAGCATGGAATTGTGCCCTTTGTGGTTTTTGAGTTTTTCCATCAAGCGGATTTGGGCTTCCTGTTCAACCGGTTCGTGGGTAGGGCCGTCTTCGCCTACGCGGAAAGCATCGTGTGTCCAAATGAATTTAACCGGGAGTTCCATCAATGCAGCCATGCGGACAGCCGGTTTCATATAGTCGGAGAATACGAAGAAGGTGGCACAAGCCGGAATTACACCACCGTGCAAGCCCATGCCGATAGAAAGGCAAGCCATGGTTAACTCGGCAACCCCTGCTTGGAGGAATGCACCCGAGAAGTCGCCCT
>DATGXD010000108.1:0-3666 GCA_035299105.1 Paludibacter sp.
GCAACCATCCTGATGAATCGTCAGCTGGCTTGCATCCCCAAACTGAAAGCCAAAGGTATTACGGTGAAAATCAACTCCATTGTAGTTCCCGGAATCAACGAAGACCACATTCCCGAAGTAGCCAAAAAATGTGCTGAACTCGGTGCCGACGTTATCAACTGCATACCGCTGATACCAACTGCCGAAACGCCTTTTGCATTGCTTAATGAGCCTGACAGCAAAACCGTTTTCCGTGTGCGCACGCTGGCTTCGGAACATTTGCCCATCATGAGCCATTGCGCCCGTTGCCGGGCCGATGCAGCCGGATTGCTGGGACAGGACTTGAGCGAAACCCATGCATTGCTGAAGGAATATTCCACCATGATGAACCTCGAAACCGAAGGCCGTCCGTACGTGGCTGTGGCAACCAACGAAGGCTTGCTCGTGAACCAGCATTTGGGCGAAGCCATGAATGTTTCCATTTACAAACAAACCCCCAACGGGTTCAAATACGTGGAAGAACGCGAGACACCGCCAACCGGTGGAGGCGATGCGCGCTGGGTTGCCTTAGCCCGCTTGCTGAGCGATTGCCGCGCCATTTTGGTCAGCGGTGCAGGTGCAAACCCCAAAACCATACTCGATTCATGCAAGGTGAAAGTAGTGGAAATGACCGGCCTGATCGACGATGGACTGGACGGCGTTTACAACCACAAAGTTATCCGCTCCATAGCCAAACCCGATGCCTTCAAATGCGGTAGCGGCTGCAAAGGGAATGCACAGGGATGCGGGTGATTAATTGATAATTAAGAATTAAAATATTAGGAATATTTGGTTGCTGGGGTTGAGCTATATTTTCTCGTAACCCGTAACCCGTAACTCGTAACTTAAAAAAAATGAAAAAACCAGATTACCACATTTTAGTATGCAACTCGTTCCGTGTTGCCGGCGATGCACAAGGTGCATGTAACAAAAAAGGAGCCACCAACTTGCTCCAATACCTGACCGAAGAAGCTTCGGATCGCGGCCTCGATGTGGCTGTGAGCTGTACTGCCTGCCTGAATGTATGTTCGCAAGGGCCTGTCATTGTCATTCATCCCAACAATTATTGGTATGGCGAAGTAGACTCGGAAGACAAAATCGATGAAATCCTCGATGCGCTCGAAGAGGGCGAACTTTGCGAAAAATATTCGATTGCGGATTAAAACCGTAGGGACAGGTCGTGACCTGTCCCTATGAAACCCAACAATTAATTTTATGAATCCATATTTTATCGACACAACACTCCGCGATGGCGAACAAGCGCCCGGTGTGGTTTTTTCGACCAACGAAAAAATCCGCATCGCGGCTTTGCTCGACGATATGGGTGTGCCAGAAATTGAAATCGGAACACCGGCCATGGGCGATAAGGAGATTGACGACATCCGGCAAATTATTGCCCTTGGTTTCCGGTTCAAAACACTTGCCTGGTGCCGCGCCACCAAAAACGACATCCGCAAGGCCTCGCTGGCCGGGACCGATGGCGTACATATTTCGTTCCCGGTATCGAAAATCCTGATGGATGCCATGGGAAAAACGCCCGATTGGGTCTTGCAGGAAATGGCTTCGCTGATTGATTTTGCAAGCGGAATGTTCAGTTACGTCACCATTGGGGCACAGGATGCCTCGCGGGCCGAAAGTGCTTTCCTACAACGGTTTGTGGCTTGTGCATCGACCTTGGGGGCTTCGCGTGTGCGGTTGGCCGACACGGTGGGAATTTTAAACCCCGCCTCTACTTTTGAAATGGTGCAGTCGGTTCGAAAAATGGAGAAAGTGCTTCCACTCGAAATCCACGCCCACAACGACCTGGGCATGGCAACCGCCAACACCCTGGCAGCCTTTATGGCCGGAGCCAATTGCCTGAGTACCACCGTCAACGGGCTGGGCGAACGGGCCGGAAACGCGGCATTTGAAGAAGTAGCCTTGGCGCTCGAACTTAGCGCCGGTGTAAATACCGGTCTGAGAACCGCCAAACTACAGGAATTGTGCAACCTGGTTTCTGCCATTTCGAACAGGCAAATTCCCGAAAGCAAACCTGTAACCGGCAAAATGGCGCTCATGCACGAAAGCGGCATCCACACCAATTGCCTGTTGAAAAACCGTAGCACGTACCAGATTATCAGCGCGGAAAGCATTGGCAGGCAGGAAGAAGAATTTGTGATTGGCAAGCACAGCGGGAAAACGACATTGGAATATTTTTTAAAAAAAGCCAATTTTCCATTCACGGATGAGCTTATCGGGCGGCTGCTTGCGTTGGTAAAGGCAAAATCGGAAGTGGAAAAACGGCATTTGTCGAAGGATGAATTGTATGAACTTCACACGGACATGCAACTTCACACTACCAAGGCATTGTATAACAACAAACTGAATTAAATTATGGAAAGCGAAACAACAGTCCAGGCAGGATATAGCTCGGAAGCAATTGTCCCGGATGAGGAAATGCGGCAATTAGCCTTCGAAAGCCTCAACTATGCAAACTCCTATTTCTCGACATTTTCGAAAAGCGTGGAAAACGAGCATTCGAGGTTCGACAATGACTTGCTGTACCAAATGGCCATCATGTGCGTGGAGAAGTATTTCGTGGCACTTCTGGCCCGTTACGACCAGCATGCAAGCCACCATATGCCCGTGGCCATGTACAAGGAAGCATTGCAGTTCGACCCCGGACTTACCGATGAAATGAAAAAAACAGCGATAATTGTCGGCAAATTCGAAGGAATATGTTCCGTGGATGGCTTCGGGTACAAAACGCCCACCAAAGATGACCTGAAAGTGATGAAAGCGGGAATAGATGATATTAAAGCATTGGTGGAGAAAAGATTAGCGGATATTTGAGATGGAAAAAACATTGATTATTATAAAACCCTGCGCCATTCGGCGCGATTTGATTGGCGAAATCATTCACCGGTTCGAAATGAAAGGTTTACAACTTTGTGGTATAAAAATGATGCAGTTGGACGACAGCATTCTGGACGAGCATTATGCCCACCTGATAGAAAGACCTTATTTCCAACGCATTAAAAATTCCATGATGAAAACCCCGGTTATTGTCAGCTGCTGGAAAGGTGTGGATGCGGTTGAAATTGCACACCACATGGCCGGTGCAACCAATGGCCGACTGGCCGCCCCCGGAACTATCCGCGGCGATTACAGTGTCAGTATCCAGGAAAATATCGTGCATACTACCGACACGGTGGAAAATGCCGAGGCCGAAATCAAAAGGTTTTTCCTGCCAGGCGAAATATTCGAATTCAACCAGCTATCCCACAACGTTTTATATGCCGAAAACGAGAATTAAACTTACGCAGGAAATTAGGCCGCGCAAAGCACGCAGAGGAACGCAAAGGAAAAAGTATTGAAATAGAATTAGCTTTGCGAACTTGGCGGGCTTAGCGTGGAAATTAGGTCACGCAAAGGACGCAGAGGCACGCAAAGGAAAAAGTATTGAAATTGAATAGGCTTTGCAAACTTAGCGAGCTTCGCGTGAAAATTAGGTCGCGCAAAGCACGCAGAGGCACGCAAAGAAAAAAAAATGAATAAGAATTAGCTTTGCGAACTTAGCGAGCTTCGCGTGAAAACACAGGTCGCGCAAAGCACGCAGAGGCACGCAAAGAAAAAAAAATGAATAAGAATTAGCTTTGCGAACTTAGC
>DATGXD010000109.1:0-10101 GCA_035299105.1 Paludibacter sp.
CTAAAATCCTTTTGTTCTCGTTGGGGGTAATCGTGAGCGCGCTGAATATTGCCCTGCTTGTCAGTTTGTTATGAGTTTGTTAGTCTTTCCAGTTCTTCAACTCGTTGTAGAGGCGCTGGACAGGCAGCCCCATCACGTTGAAATAAGAGCCTTCGATAAATTCGACACCGACAAAACCAATCCACTCCTGTACGCCGTACCCTCCCGCTTTATCGTAGGGTTTGTAATGCTCGAGGTAATAGTTGATTTCCTTGTTGGTCAGTTTGGCAAAACGGACTTCGGAAATGACGGAAAAAACCTTGCGCCTCTTGTGGGTGCTGATGCAAACCCCGGTTATCACCTGGTGTGTTTTCCCCGAAAGTGCTTTTAGCATGGCTGTGGCTTCCTCCTTGTCTTTGGGCTTTCCAAATACCTTGCCTTCGTGCCAGACTATTGTGTCTGCGGTTATCAGGAGCGTGTTGTCGTCCATCCACTTGTCGAATGCGGCTGCCTTTTTTTCGGCCAGGAATTTCGGGATGTCGACCCCGACGATTCCTTTTGGAAAAGTTTCTTCCACTTCGATGTTTCTAATTTCGAACGATATGTTTAAGCCTTGCAGCAGTTCTTGCCTTCGCGGCGATTGCGATGCAAGTACGATTTTATATTTGTTGAGATGGGTAAGCATGGCGGAGTTAAAAAAATTATGGCCGAATATTTTTCGGTGGTTGGTTGTTATTTGGAAATTATGGATTCTGGCACCTGGTTACTTCACCCAAAACAGCCCGAATAGGCTTATGCCGTGCAACTTGGCTTGTTCGTAGTAAAACAGGAAACTGTAGAGTACCCCCAGGAGCATGATAATTTTTGAAAATGATGAAGCCTGGTGGAAATCGGACGGGTTTTTGGCATAGAATACCAAATAGCCGAGAGCCAGCAGGGGTAGGATTAGCCCGAAAATCATGTAGCGTGTGGTAAGCGAGCCCGGAAATTGGATGAAAAACGCGTTGGTGGTTACCAATCCGGCGATTGTGACCAGGATCAATGCGTATACGAACAGTTTTGATTTCTTGATTCCCCATACAATGGGCATGGTCCTGCATTCCATTTCCCTGTCGCCGTTTTCATCTTCCATGTCTTTCACCGTTTCGCGGATCCACGTGCAGAAAAAAGCAAAAACGGCAAAGCCGCCTATCCAGCTGTAAAAGTTTTTTGGAACGGGGGTTTCGTAAATAAACCTGCCGAATTCCTTTTCCAATAATGCGAGTTGGGTAATGCCAACAACCAGCACGGCAAGCGCGGCATTGAATGAAACCACGAGGTTCCCAATCAGGAATTGCCGTTTGTAGCTTGCGGAGTAGAACCACAGCAAACCGGGCACGACAATGAAAATGAAGGCAACCGTGAAGCTGTGGATGGAATATGCCAGTACCAACCCGCACAATACGCCAATGGCCGTAAAAACCTGTTGCAGGAGCATTGCATTTCGCCTGGATATGGATTTCCCTACGATGGTAGCTCCGGGCCGGTTTATGAGGTCTATTTTCACATCGAAATAATCGTTCAAGGCATAGCCGCCCGCAGCAATGGCGACGGAACCAACAATTAACAGCCCCAGCAGGAAAGGATCCATGCCGGTATCCAACCCGAAAACTTGCATGATGGGTTCAATCACGCTTTTTTGCATGACAAGCTGGATGAATGCAATGAAAAGTAAGTTGGGGACACGGATCAATCTGAGAAATGCTGGCATGGTGTTGTTAGTGCTGGAGGATTATGATTTTGAGTGTCTTTTGTAGATTGCTTTCGACAAGTCTTTGTAAATGGAACGTATCTCGGGGTAACATTTCAACATGTTTACATGTTTTTGGATGGTTGTCTTGTCGTAGCGCAGGGCTGGCCCGGTTTGGGCATCGTAAGGGCTTAGCTTGGTTATTTTTTCAGCGGTCTCTTCGATGAGCGGCTTCAGAATATCGAAGCCGACCCCCACATCGTTAAGTAATTCGGACGCAATATCGTACATGTAGTTGCTGAAATTACAGGCAAATACGGCTGCTATATGGAGGACTTTCCGCTGGTCGGAAGAGATAATCATTGTTTTGTTTGATAAAAGGTTCGCAATTTCCAACAGTTTTTCCTGCATCCGGGCATTGCTGGCTTCGATGCAGATTGGAATTTGTGAAAAATCGATTTCTTTGTTTTTCGAAAATGTTTGAAGGGGATAAAACACACCGTAATGAGCGGTTAGCTCCTTGAAGATGGACAGTGAAACGCTTCCTGCTGTGTGTACGTGCATGGCATCGGGCAAATGGACTTCTTTTAGGAAATGCGCCAGTGCGCTGTCTTTCAGGGCGTAAAAGTAGATGTCGGCATTCCGGTCCAGTTGTGCCGGATCGTTGGTGTACGATGCATTCAGCTTTTGCGCCAGCAGGCTTGCATTAGCCAATGTCCGGCTGAAAACCTGGGTTGTTGCCACCCCCTTTTTTTGAAGGGCAAGCGACAAATGTGTTGCGACGTTCCCAGAACCTATGAATACTGCTTTCATATACAGTTGGTTGATAGTTGTTAATCCTTCTTTTTGTAGGGGGACGGAGAACCGGTTCCTTATTTTTTCCGGAAAACAATGATGCCGCCGGCGGTAATCAGCAACAATGGCCAAATATAATCAGAAACATGCCTTGTGAGCATTATGATGTCGGACAAGCGGAAGAGTAGCCCTACTGCCACGAGCACTGTCCCAATCGTTCTGTTTGTATGGAATAACAAAAAAATGACTCCCATTAGCAGGGGGTAGTTTTTAAAATCGAAAATGATGTCGGCTGCTTCGTGTGGAACTAGTTGGAGTTGCTTGACAAGGAAAAGGATTCCGAAAACGAGCAAGGTGACTCCCCATGCCAAATGATTTTCTTTTTTTGCTGCCATATTTCAAAAATAGCTGATTGAAAGTCGGATTGATGTTTTTTAAGTTTTTAATTTTGCCTGGCAGGCAACTTTTTAAGCTTGAGGAAATGCATGGCGTTTATTTGGCGGCTTGTTTTTCAATGAGGTAATTAATCGGGTTGTTTACCTTCAATATGTTTTTCAGCCTGTCGAACGGCAGGGTAACTTCCGTCTCGCCTAAAGAATAAGGGGCAATCTGGTAAGGATTGAAAACATAATTGATTCCCTCGTCGGTGATATAGAAATTCCCGTTTGGCTTAATGGAATCTGTCCAGTAATCGGTATCTTCCAGGTCGAGTATGGGCTCCTTTTCGGCCGAATCCTTGCTTTCTTCTACAATCCGTTGCTTGATGAGTTCTGAGAGGGCGGCCATGTAGCCATCCTTGAACAAATCTTTTTCTGTAATCAACGCGCCGGTTTTCAGGTTGAAGTTGAAGTAGTTCCTGGTTTCAAGGCCGTGTGCTCCACCCATATACACATACCGCTCGATACCGTACACGTATATGTTTTTGTCGCTCAGCAAACTGAAGCCTGAAAGCGTGTGTTCATTGTTGAATGAGTACATGCTTCCGCTGTCGAGCAGGTTGACAAGGGGTTTGTTGTTTTCTGTATAATCGGCACAAATGTCTTTTACAAAATGCTGGATTAGTGAATCGTTGGGATACTTCACATAATTCTGTCCGAATAAATTCGAAATTATGGTAGAGCGGATTGAATCGAGTATGCTTTTGTTTACAAATGCGGTGGGAATTTCAACCTGGATATCTATGCTTAATGAACCTTGCGAGGTGTCTTTTGTCAGGAAACACCGCTTGGCCACATCCAGTTCTTCGGTTTTAATGGTTTTGTGCGTGCACGAAAAAAATACAGGAGCTATTAAAATACTCAAAACAAACAATATGGATTGTTTTCTCATACAGATATGAATTAATAAATGATGGTGCAAATTTACACTATAAAAAGCAGATTTTCCCTAAATTAAAAACAAAAAATGAAGTGCGCGATGCAAACTTGTAGGTTTTAACTTTTTGCCAGGTTTGGTAATAATCAATTTGTGCCCTGGAGAAATTTCCATATTGGATTTAACAAGGAAAAGCCAGTTAATGTTCTAAAACCGGTTTGAATATTGAATGCCAACGGCTTCAATATCGTGTTAAAACAAAGGAATAATAATTACAATTTTGCAATATTAACATTGATCGTGTTTGTATTTCTGGAATCTTATTAATTTTGCAGTTCATTAATTTATAAACATCCATAATCATCAAAGTATGAAACGTAAACTTATTACATTGTCTTTAATGGCAATTTTTGTATCGGCTTTAACTTTAAATGCCCAAACTGCAACTGCCAAAGTAGAAAAGAAAACTGAAACTTCGGCTTGCTGCAAGGAAAAAAAATCGGAATGCTGCAAGGAAAAGAAGGCTGAATGCTGTAAAGACGCGAAAGCTGAAAAAAAGGATGCTGCTTGTTGCAAATCAAAACCGGCTGACCAAAAAGCGGGAGCAAGTAAGAAATAATTGCTCGGTATTCCCAATTGATAACCCCGGATTCCCGGGGTTTTTTATTTATAACTGCTTGAGAGCATTTAACAAATACCAACAGGAAATTAATTCCGAAATGAATATGTTCAGGACAAAAGTTGAAATTCCCGCAACGGAATTAAAAATCTCGTACCACGATCAGGTATTGACTTTAGGCTCGTGTTTTGCCGAAAATATCGGGGGTAAATTGGCGAATAGTCATTTTAAAACGCTGGTTAATCCTTTCGGGGTACTCTATAATCCCGTTTCCATTTATAACAGTATCGAATTATTGCTTGGGAACGACATGTTTTCTCCCGGCGACCTGGTGGAAGACCATTCGTTGTGGCAAAGTTTTTCGCATAGCAGCAAATTTTCCGATACGGACATGGACCGTTGCCTGATGAATATAAATGGCCAGCTTACGCAGGCCCGGGATTTTTTCAAAAATACAAATGTCCTTCTGGTGACTTTTGGGACCGCATGGGTTTTTGAAGATAAAACTTCCGGCAAAGTGGTCTCGAATTGTCATAAACTACCTGCCGGGAGGTTTACCCGGCGTAGGTTGAACGTTACCGGAATTGTTGAAATGTATTCCCGGCTGATCCAAAAACTGGAAGAACGAATGCCTGGAATACAGGTGGTTGCAAGTGTAAGCCCAATCAGGCACTGGAAAGATGGTGCAAACGGCAATAACCTGAGTAAAAGTATACTCTTGCTTGCTGCTGATGAACTTCAAAGTCAATTTCGTTCGTTCATGTATTTCCCGGCATACGAAATCCAGCTCGACGAGTTGCGCGACTACCGGTTTTATGCTGCCGATATGCAACACCCGAGCGATGTGGCGGTCGATTACATATGGCAGCGCTTTTCGGAAACGTATTTTGATGGGGATACCTTGGGTATTAAAAAGGAGGTGGACCAACTGGTTTCCGATTTGGAACACCGGCCGTTGATTCCAGGTAGCCCGGAGTTTAAAAAGTTCAGGTTGAATGTGGAGAAGCGTAAAGCAGAACTGTTTTCCAAATATCCCTTTCTTGGGAATGAATAAAACAACGAAAAGCCTCTTCGATTAATCCGAAGAGGCTTTTACAGTTAACCAAAACCGAAAATTAATCAGTTATGATTGGTTTGTATTTTGGTACTAAAACTTTCATTACTGTCCAGCCGATTAAGTAAGCTACCGCACAGAATGAAAATACAATGGTATAACCCTGTGTTTTACTTCCCCATTCCACAAGGCTGTAATCAAATAGCATACCGCTACCTTTATTAATAATGAACGATCCTAAGCCGCCTGCCATTCCGCCTATGCCTACAATAGTTGCAACTGCCGATTTGGGAAACATATCGCCAACTGTTGTGAAAATGTTTGCCGACCAGGCCTGGTGAGCCGACCCCCCAATCCCGATAAGTAAGACAGGAATCCAGAATGCATAATTCCCAAGCGACTCTAAATGGCCGAAAGGTTGTGCAAGTAAAACTAGCAAAGGGAAAAATGCAATGATTAACATGGCTCTCATACGTCCGGCATAGGGGTTCATCCCCTTGTTAATGAAATAGGTCGGGAATTTTCCGCCGAAAACAGACCCAAATACCGTTAAAGTATATAACAAACCAATCGGGAATGCGATTTGATCGGGAAGCATACCGTATTCGGCTTTTAGGTAAGCGGGTGTCCAGAATAAGAAAAACCACCAAACTCCATCGGTCATGAATTTGCCAAAAGCAAAAGCCCACGTTTGTTTGAATTTTAAGGCTTGCATGAAATTCATTTTTTTGATTTTCACCGATGTGTCAACCACTACCTTATCTGCTTCGTCATCCTGATTGATATAAGCTTTTTCAGTAGAATTAACTTTAGGGTTTTTTTCAAGAGGTTTGTATAAAATCAACCATGCGGCCAGCCAGATAAATCCTACCGAACCAATTACCAGGAATGCCGTTTCCCAACCCCAGGCTTTTGCCATAAACGGTACGGTAAGGGGAGCTAAAATTGCACCTACATTAGCGCCGGAATTGAATAAGCCGGTTGCAAAAGCGCGGTCGCGTTTAGGGAAGTATTCGGCAGTAGCTTTAATGGCTGCCGGGAAGTTAGCTGATTCCCCGAATGCCAGGAGTATGCGTGCGATTACAAACATTACTACACTAACCAATGAAATGGTAGCAACAACAGAGCCAGTGGCATTGGTCAAACCGGCTGCATTCGGGATTTCTGTCCACCATTCGGTTGCAATGCCACATACCGCATGAAGCATAGCAGCTGCTGACCACACTGCAATTGCCCAGGCGTAACCTTTACGTGTACCCAGTCTGTCGATAAATCGTCCGGCAAAAAGCATCGATATGGCATAAGCCAATGAGAATATTGCAGTGATTGTGCCGTAGTCGCTGTCGGACCAATGGAACTCTTCTGCCAGAATAGGTTGTAATAGAGATAATACTTGCCGGTCCAGATAATTGATTGTGGTTGCTAAAAACAACAATGCACAAACAGTCCATCTGTACTGGGTCATTTTTTCGTTGATTTTTCCAAGTGTATTCATTTTCATTATTGTACTTTTTTGACTATTCCCAAAGCATCGCTGCAAAGCTTGGTGATCGCTGACCAATCCTGGCTTTTGATCAAATCGTTGGGGAACAGGTTGGAACCCATGCCCACGCAGGTCACGCCGGCATCGAACCACGACTTGAGGTTGGCTTCCTCGGGTTTCACGCCGCCGGTTACCATTAGGTTCGACCAGGGCATGGGAGCTTTCAGGCCTTTCACGAAGCCAGCACCCAATACATCGCCGGGGAAAACCTTGCAAATGTCGCACCCGGCCTCTTGTGCAAACCCTACTTCGCTCACCGAGCCGCAGCCAGGGGCATATGGCACCAGCCTGCGGTTGGCTACCTTGGCCACCTCGGGGTTGAAGAGCGGGCCTACAATGAAGTTGGCGCCCATCTGGATGTACAGTGCGGCAGTCGGCGCATCGACGATTGAGCCGACACCCATGATCATTTCAGGGCATTCCGTTGCGGCGAATTTTGCAAGGTCGCGGAAAACTTCGTGGGCGAAGTCGCCCCGGTTGGTGAATTCAAATACACGGACACCGCCGGTATAACATGCTTTCAATACATTTTTTGCCACGTCAATGTTGCTGTGGTAGAAGACAGGGACCATCCCTGTTTCTTTCATAGCTGCTATTACCTGCAATTTTGAGAATCTCATAATTGTAATATTAGCCCCCAGCCTCCAAATGGGTTTAGGGCATGTTTTGATTAATTGTTATTGTAAATAAATCTCTAAAATCCTTTCAGGGGGACAAGGTCATCGTTGCACGCGTCCGCTCGAATCGCCGCCAGCCAGGGCTTCCACTTCCTCGATGGAAACCAGGTTGAAATCACCGTTGATAGTGTGTTTCAGCGCCGATGCAGCCACGGCGAATTCCAGCGCCTCGCCCTGGTTTGGCTTGGTTAGCAGGCCGTGGATTACACCTCCCGAGAACGAATCGCCACCGCCGACACGGTCGATAATCGGGTCGATATCGTAGCGTTTCGAAGTGTAGAACTCCTTTCCATCGTAAATCATTGCTTTCCAGCCATTGTGGGTTGCCGAGAAAGATTCGCGGAGGGTGGAGATGACATATTTGAAATCAAATTCGTTGGCCATTTGGGTGAAAATACCCTTGTAGCCCTCGGCATCGGTATGTCCTCCTTCCACATCGGCATCGGGTTTGAAGCCCAGGCAAAGCTCGGCATCTTCCTCGTTCCCAATGCAGACATCCACGTATTGCATCAAGGGGCGCATAATGGATTGGGCTTTTTCCTTGGTCCATAGCTTTTTGCGAAAGTTAAGGTCGACCGAAACAGTGACACCGTGGCGTTTTGCTGCTTCACATGCCAGTTTGGTCAGTTGGGCGGCCTTGTCCGAAATGGCAGGGGTGATTCCCGACCAATGGAACCAGTCGGCTCCTTCCATGATGGCATCAAAATCGAAATCCGAAGCATCCGCTTCTGCTATCGAGGAATGGGCACGGTCGTAGATAACCTTGCTTGGGCGCATTGACGCCCCGGTTTCGAGGTAATAAATGCCAACGCGTTCGCCACCGCGGGCAATGTAGTCGGTTTTCACGCCGTATTTCCGCAAGGAATTCACGGCAGATTGCCCGATTTCGTGTTTAGGCAATTTTGTTACAAAGTAAGCTTCATGTCCGTAGTTAGCACAACTCACAGCAACGTTCGCCTCCCCACCGCCGTAAACAACATCAAAACCGTCCGATTGGACGAACCTTGTGTTGCCGGGAGTTGACAAACGAAGCATGATCTCTCCTAATGTTACAATTTTTTTTCTCATTCTTATTTGGGTTGGGAAATTTTTTAAGGGTCGAAATTGGTCGACCAAAAGTACAACATTTATTTATATCCTGTGACTAAAATTCAGGAATTATTTTGTTGGATATATTCAAAAAGTGATTTTTTTCGCCTCGCGGTATGCTTTTTTAAAAATTGAAGAATGTTTTTGCGTTGTTGTAACTAATGTCTTCCACCATTTTGCCAATGAATTCCATTTCCCCGTACGGCAGCAGTCCGTCTTCCACATCATTCCCAAGCAGGTTGCACAATGTCCGGCGGAAATACTCGTGGCGCGGGTAGGAAAGGAAGCTGCGCGAATCGGTAAGCATTCCCACAAACCGGCTCAACAAGCCGAGTACCGACAGTGCGTTCATTTGTTTCTCCATGCCATCTTTTTGGTCGAGGAACCACCAACCCGACCCGAATTGTATTTTCCCGGCAACCGTGCCATCCTGGAAGTTGCCAATCATGGTGGCGATCATTTCATTGTCGGCAGGGTTCAGGTTGTAAAGTATTGTTTTGGCTAATTTGTTGTTCGTGTCAAGCCGGTTCAAAAATTTGGACATTGCCTTGGCCGTGTTGAACGTGCCTATGGAGTCGAAACCGGTGTCGGGACCCAGCTGGTTGAACAGGCGGGTGTTGTTGTTGCGTATGGCGCCGTAGTGGAATTGTTGTGTCCAGCCCTTTTCCCAATCCATTTCGGCAAAAACCACCATCATGGCCGATTTGAATTTCAGGATTTCTCCGTGTGTAAGTTCCTTGCCTCCATATACTTTGTTGAAAATTGTCTTGATTTCGGCTTCGGTATAATCTTCGGCGTGAAATTCTTCGATCCCGTGGTCCGAGAGTTTGCATCCTTGTTCTGCAAAAAAATCCTGGCGTTTGCGCAGGGCATCAACCAGGTCGTCGAACGAGGATATTTTTACTACCGAGATGGCGGATAATTGTTCGACGTAAGTCCGGAAATTTAGTGGAATTTCCACTGCCATGGCCTTGTCGGGGCGCCAAGTGGGGAGCATTTTCACTTCGAAACCATCCTGGCGGGTTTTGATGTGGTGCTCAAGCGTGTCCACCGGGTCGTCGGTCGTACAAACTACCTCCACCTTGTATTTCCGCATCAGGTTGCGGGCCGAATATTCCGGTGTCTGGAGTTTGGCTGTGCATTCATCGTAAATTTCGCGGGCTGTTTTCGGGGAGAGGATCTTTTCTATTCCGAAGGCTGTTTTCAGTTCGAGGTGGGTCCAGTGGTACAGCGGGTTGCGGAGCGTGTGCGGAACCGTCTCCGCCCACGCCTGGAATTTCTCGCGCGGGCTCGCGTCGCCCG
>DATGXD010000110.1:0-10012 GCA_035299105.1 Paludibacter sp.
GCCTGAAATTTGCTTGGCAAAAACCCCGGCAGGATACGTCAACCAGTCGTGCGAATGGATAATGTCGAAATCCATCTGGTGGGCCAGCACGCTCGCCACTGCTTCGTAATTCGAAATTTCTTCTATCAGGTTGTCGGGATAGCGCCCGGAGAAATCGACACATCCCAAATCGTTTGTATAAATCCGGTTGTAGTCATACCTGATCCCATTCCTAAGCCAAAAATATTCATCCGGATGCATGATGTACCCGATCCGCTGGTTCACATGTTCCCAGTTGTTTTCCTTCCATACGACAGGCACATTGCAAGCGCCGATTATTTTTAAAAAGCTCTGGTCTTCATCGCCCTGTGGTTTCGGAATTACAAAAGTGATTTCCAAGTCATCCTGCAAGGCCATCCCTTTTGTCAATCCATAACTGGCTGTGCCTAACCCACCTAGGATATGCGGGGGGAATTCCCAGCCAAACATTAAAGCCTTCATGTATTATTCGTTTTCGTAATTTTTCAAAATATTCAACACTCTCAAAACCTCTGCAACGCTTATTGCGAAGCTCATTCCGCCATGACCTTTAAACGGCGGGTTCCCATCAAACAGTTCGGGCAATGTACCGACGCACAATTCTGTCATTTCTGCTTCAAAGCCTACCAGCATGCGTTGGAGGAACGATTTCCCGCTCTCCTTGTAAATACGCAGGTAAGCCGATGCAAAAGCGCCAAAAGTGTAGGGCCATACCGGCCCGTTGTGGTAATTCCGGTCGCGTTCCAACTGTCCGCCGACGTAACTTGGCCTGTACGAACCGCTTTTGGGGCTTAATGTCCGCAGCCCTTTGGGAGTCAGAAGTTCGCGCGTGGTAATGTCGAGTACCGATTTTTGCTGTTGCTTGTCGAGCGGCGAGAACAACAGCGAAACAGCCAGGATCATGTTGGGGCGAACCTCCTGGTCGTTGTAATTTCCATCGACATAATCGTACAGGTAAGCCCCATTCCAGAATGTTTTCACAAAAGCTTCGCGTGCAATTTCCGCCTGGTAATCAAGCAAGTCGGCTGCATGTTCGTTGCCTGCTTCCCGGGTAAGCTGGGAAGTGAATTTCAGGGCATTGAACCACAAGGCGTTTATTTCGACCACGTAACCTGTCCGGGGCGTGATGGGGCGTCCATTTTCCATGGCATTCATCCAGGTAGCGGCCTTATGGGTTCCGTTCACATACAAAAGCCCGTTGTTATGCAGGAACAAATTCGGGTGATTTTGTTTCCTGACAAATGAAACAATGGAAGTGGCAATATCGTTGAAGCGGGCTGCTGCTTCCTTCATGGAAGTGGCTTTGGCATATTGCTGGACGGTCCACAAAAACCACAATAAAACATCAGGGTCGTCAATGCCCTGAAGTTTGAAACCAGTCCGGGTTCCATTCAAAAACATTTTCACTTCTTCCACGGCAGTGTCCATTATCCTGTCGAAGTAGTCCATGCGGTCAATCACGAGCGTGCACCCCGGCAAGGCAATGAACTGGTCGCGGGCTCGGGCACCATACCAAGGATAGCCGGCCAGCAAATAGGTTTTCTCGCCCTCGCGTTTATAAAATTGCTGTGCCGAATTTTTCAGGCAGGAGAACATGTCAGTCCGCGGGTTCCGCCGGGTCAGTTCTTCGTTCCAGAGGTTCTTGAGTTTGGCGGGTGAAATTTCGGAAATGCCAGCTGAAAAAATAATGGATTCTCCTTTTTTTATGGGCATTTCAAAATAGCCCGGCACCATCAGGTCTTCCTTGTATTCGTAACCCCGCTCCTGCTCCTTAAAATATTCGATATTTTTATACCAATGCGGCTGGTGGACATAGGAGTTTTTCCTTGAAAACTGCATGTGGAGGCATGGGTACTTTTCGTACATGCAAACCTTGGTGCCGTTTGCAACTTCCTGGTAATCTGTATTGGCAGTTTCATTTTCGTGCGTAAGCTGGTTTACACTCCTGAATGCCAGGAAAGGTTTGAACCGGATAGTTGTCGGGGAATGCGCTTCGAGCAAGGTGTATTTAATCATTACCCTGGGTTCGAACGAGACGAGCATTCTTTCCTTTGAAAGGATAACCCCACCCACCCGGTAAATTGTGCGCGGGATTACCTCGCAGTCGAACTGGCGGATGTACTTGTGCCCGTTCGGGCTAAAATTATTTCCTTCGAACTTATGGATGCCCAGATTGAACTCCGCCCCATGCTGGATAACGGTTTCGTCCAGCGAAGACAGAAGCACATGGTTCGTATTGTCTATTTCGGGAAGGGGGACAACCAGCTGCCCGTGGTATTTACGTGTATTGCAGTCAATCAACGTAGTGCTGTTATATGTTCCGGCCCGATTTGTCCGGATCATCTCTTTTGTCAAAGATTTATCCAGGTTTATCAGCAGGGATTTGTCAAAATTAAGATAACTCATAATTTGATTTTACATTACGGGTTTATTGATTAAGAATGAAATCTGGAAAAGAATCCGGGACTGCAATCTAAAGAGTTTTTATATGTTCTATTAAATAACTTTATTTTCCCGGAAACGTTCGCAATTTATCTAAAATTTATCACATTTCTATCATAAAAAAAATCTTCTTTTCCCAACCCTTATTACTTTTAACATATTTGGCTTTAAAAAGAATAACTTGTTGCCAGGGCCGGAAAGCTTATTTTTTCAATTTTGCTCCATACTTTTACAGGCAATTTCGCGTTATGGTAACAATGTTTTTGTAATTTTGCAAAAAAGTCCGTATCGGCATGCAGGATGAAACAAGCAGGTTGCAGGAAAAAAGGATATTTGTTTATGCGATATTCATTCCTTTGGTAGCAGGTATCATGATGGTGCTTGTGTTTATCCTTGAAAAAGGCATGAACTGGGACTTTCATGAAGCCGGGATATATCCACGCCAATGGAGCCGGATTTGGGGGATTTTCACCTATGTTTTTATCCATGCAGATTGGAAACATTTGTTGAACAACCTGATGTCCTTCGAATTGCTGGGAATTTCCTTGTTCTATTTTTACCGGCAAATTGCATTGAAAGTCCTTTTCATCTCGTACCTTTCGAGCGGGTTGTTACTCTGGCTCATTGGCAGGGAAAGCTGGCATATCGGAGCAAGCGGATTGATATACTCAATCGCTTTCTTCCTGTTTTTCAGCGGGATGATGCGGAAACATGTTCCTCTGATTGCCCTGTCGTTTGTCGTCGCGTTTTTGTACGGCAGCATGGTGTGGCATATTTTCCCCTGGCAAATCGACGACCCGGTATCGTGGGAAGGGCATTTGTCGGGTGGTGTTACAGGTTTGCTCCTTTCTATTGCATACAAATCGCAAGGTCCCCAGAAACCGGTAAAGGTATGGGAAGAAAATGAAGATGAAGACATGGGCGGGTATATGGCAGGAGGAGACGAGCCGGTTGAAAATGAATCAGAAGAAAACAAGCACTAACTTACAATTTAAATAGAGAATGGAAGAAAACACTACAAAAGAGATTAATTTATTACAACTTATCTCCCTGTTGGGCGAATGGTTGAAAAAACAATTGGGCAGCTTATTCCGCTTTTTCGGTTACCTGCTTAAACTGAGCTACCGGCAGTTGATACTGCTGGCAGTATTATTGGCAATTGCCATAGGAATTGGACAATTTTTTGCCCGCAAATCTGCACGGGAATACCAAGCCGAAGGGATGGTTATGATTCATGGAGGCGAAGCGCAAACAGTCCGCGAAATCTGCAAACAGCTTGAAACCTCACTAGGGCCGAATCCGGCGACTTCGCTGGCCTCGAAATTAACACTTCCCGACAGTATCGCACAAAATATTACAGGGATAAGGTCATTTTATGTGATTGACTACATGAACGACAGCGTAGCCGATGTGATTGATTACATGGACAACCACTCGCTTAATGACACGGTCAATATCCGCATGAAAGACAGGGTGTACCTGCGGGTTACCACGCGGGACATCAAACAGCTGGCAAAAGTCCAATCCGCCATATTGGGCTACCTGAACAACAACCGATTGCTACAAACCCAGTTCAAAGCAAAAAAGGCGGCCCTGCAAGAACAGGTTGAAATATGCAACCGGGAATCGAAACGAATCGACAGCCTCGCAAAAGTTTCGTACTTCAGGGAAAACAACCCTCAGCTCCGTTTGAGCAACGACAAGATATTGCTTGGGGAGCAATCGAAACAGCTATTTTACTATGAGTTGCTGCGCTTGAGCCGAACCAAATCCGAAGCCGAAATAAAATTGGCCGAGTACAACCAACCGGCCATGATGCCTTCAGGCCTGGTTGCGAATCCGTTCCCGCTAAACGGCAGGTTAAGATATGCTATTTACAGTTTCCTGATCGGCTATCCCATTGCTTTGGTATTGTTGATCCTGGCGGAAAACTTGAAGAAGATACTGAACTACCTGAAGAAATAATACTTGGAGTTCGAACCCGAAAAAACCGCGCCAGGAAGTTAAAAATTCGCGGCGCGGTTTTTTTAGTACCCACATTTGAAGTCCATTACCGGTTTCCGAAACCAGGAAACAGTTGGCTCCCATGCACCATGAACACCCGTTGGTACGATTCTTGTAAAACAAAAAAAAAATACAAATTAAACATATTTACCATTAAAAAAATCAATGTCATGAAGAACATCCTAACATTTATTTGTTTAAGCCTGCTGCTAATGTCGTGTGGTGATAATTATTACGTGGAGGAAGACCTCACAACAAAACGTGTTTACGACATTCATGTGAAAGCAACGCAGTGGATTCCACACACCGATGCCAATGGGCTGAACCTTTACTACAGCTACCAATACAGTATTGATGATGCAGGGTACGATTTAAGCCGCTTGGCCGCCATGGCTTATATCAATTACGGCAATTACCAGCAAGCCCTGCCCTGTACCACCCACTACGAGAATGAATCAAAATACTTGTGGACACGCACAATCGATTTCGATTATTCGCGCACCGACATCCAGATTTATGTCACCAACTCCGATTTTGTGGCCGATCCTCCGGGAGCAATGGACTTCAGGGTGTTCTTTATCTGGTGAAAATTTCAGTCATGTGCCGGATTTGAAAGTGTTGCTTTTCCAGACAAAGGTGAAAGGCACATAGTGTATACAAATTAATATTTACACCTCAGGACACGAAAATAAAATCTTCCAATTCACAGATAATTATCCCGCTTTTTTTATTAGCGCCAGCAGGTTACTTGCTGGCGCGTTTTAATTTCCAGGCAGCCAATATTTAGCACTCCTTTTTTCAATATTTTATGCATGAATATGAAAATTATTCACTAATTAGAGAAATTCCTCTATAAATATCCCTATCTTTGTGGCAGGCAATCCGATTCCAACCCATCCCAGCCGGAGATTAACCGGATTACCAACGAGAATTTGTAATACATATAACTATTTCAACACTAAATGGTTATGGAAACATTTGCCAATTCAATCGCCTCCACCGACAAATTGCTCGATGAAATTATCGGCAAACACAAAGGTAAACTGGGCATGTTGCTTTCGACCCTAGAGGAAGCACAGGAACTGAACCCGCTGAAATTCCTCCCGGAAGAAACCCTCTCGGCCATTTCCCGAAAACTGGACATCCCTTTTTCGCAAGTCTACAGCGTGGTTACCTTCTATTCGTTCTTCAACCTGAAACCGCAGGGGAAACATTCCATTGTGGTTTGCCGTGGAACAGCCTGCCACACCAAAGGCTCGAAAGCACTGCTCGAAGAAATTGCACCCGCATTGGGCTTTAAACGGACGGATGAAGATGGCGAATCTTCATTCACCACACCCGACAACGAATTCACCATCAAAACGGTGGCTTGCTTCGGGCAATGCGCCCAGTCGCCCGTTGTGGCCGTCGATGGGATAATCCACAGCCATGTGAATTCCCAAAAGCTGGTTAAAATCCTGGAAAAGGCCAGGAAGACTTAAGTTCAAGCCAAGTTCCCCTCTCAAAAACAGTCAATTAAATCCTGAAAACATGAAAACACAGAAAATGATAGTTGACGATAAAAATCCGCTCCCAACTTCGGTTATCGACAGTAAGACACCCATGATACTGGTTGGAATGGGGACTTGCGGCATGGGTAACGGTGCCGACCTGGTATATGAATCCCTCGAAAAACACCTGCCCGAAACCAAGGCCGAATGTATACTGAAAAAGACAGGCTGCTTCGGGTTTTGCGCCGAAGAACCGCTCCTCACCCTCTATCAACCAGGCAAACCCATGCTCGTATACAGCAAAGTGACTGCTAAAGATGCCCGCCTGATAGTTGACAGCCTGATCCAAAACAAGATTTACAAGAAAAAAATCCTCTGCCGCATCGACAACTGGGATTTCATTACTTCGCAGGTCGAATTCGGGAAAGGCTACGAAAACATACCGCATTGGGACGAGATTTCGTTTTTCAAAGGGCAAAAAAAAATCGTGCTGCGCAATGCGGGCTTGATTGACCCCGAATCGATAGCCGATTACCTGGCCGTGGGAGGCTACCGCGCCGTGGAAAAAGCCATTAGTGGCATGAGACCTGATGAAATTATCCAAGAAGTCACCGCGGCAAACCTCAGGGGACGAGGAGGTGCGGGCTTTTCCACCGGCATTAAATGGGACTTCATGCAAAAAGCCACGGCCGACCAAAAATACATTATCTGCAATGCCGACGAAGGCGACCCGGGTGCGTACATGAACCGCAACGAAATTGAAAGCGACCCGCACAGCCTGATTGAAGGCTTGCTGGTTGGAGCCTACGCCATGGGAGCTACCGAAGGGATAGCCTATGTGCGTGCCGAATACCCACTGGCTGTCACGCGGCTGAAAAAAGCCATTGAAGAAGCCACCGACCATGGTTTTTTGGGAAAGAATATTTTCAACAGCGGCTTCGATTTCGAGTTGCATGTGGTGGAAGGCGCCGGGGCATTTGTCTGCGGCGAAGAAACCGCCCTGATTGCTTCCATCGAGGGAAAAGCCGGCCGGCCAATGCCACGACCGCCATACCCCGCCGGAAAGGGATTATACGGCAAACCCACCAATATCAACAATGTTGAAACCTGGTACAATATCCCCGTTATCATACTGAAAGGAAGCGCTTGGTTTACCACCACCGGAACACCGAAAAGCCCGGGTACGAAAGTATTCTCGCTTGTCGGGAAAGTAAAAAACACGGGATTGGTGGAGTTGCCGCTAGGATCAACGCTCGAGCATGTGGTGTTTGGAATCGGCGAAGGCACCGGCACAAACAAGAAAGTCAAGGCCGTACAAACCGGTGGCCCATCGGGTGGCTGCATTCCACTGGAACACTTTTCAACACCGGTCGACTATGAATCGCTTGCCGGGCTGGGCGCCATCATGGGTTCGGGTGGCATGGTGGTCATGGACCAGGACAACTGCATGGTGGATGTGGCCCGTTATTTCCTTGAATTCAATTCGGCCGAATCGTGCGGAAAATGCACACCCTGCCGCGAAGGCTTGGCTCAGGCGCTGGTCATCCTGACCAGAATCACTAAAGGGCAAGGGACTTTCGCAGATTTGTCCATGCTTGAACTGCTTAGCAGGAGCATTAAAGATACCGCCATTTGTGGCTTGGGCCAGACTGCACCAAACCCAATCCTTACCACGCTCCGCTATTTCAGGAACGAATACGAGGAACACATTGTGGAAAAACGTTGCCATGCAGGTGTTTGCGAATCGTTGTACACGGCTTTGTGCGAAAATAGCTGCCCGCTACACATGAATATACCCGGATATATCGAACTGATTAAGGAAGACCGGATTGAAGAGGCCTTCGAGCTGACCCTGCGCGACAACCCCATTCCGGGTACCATCGGCCGCATATGCCACTTCCATTGCCAGATGCGATGCCGCCGCGACCAACTCGATGAACCGGTTTCGCAAGGCGAAATCCACCGCTACCTGGCCGACACGATGTACAAACTGGGTAAAGAAAATGAAATTTACATGAAAATCACAAACGAAAAACTGCCGTCCACCGGAAAATCGATTGCCATCGTGGGAGCAGGTCCGGCCGGGCTCACCGCCGCCTACTACCTGGTACGATTGGGACATGCCGTGACCGTTTTCGATGCCCTGCCCGAAGCCGGCGGCGTTGTCCGCTTTGGAATTCCCCAATACCGTTTACCTAAAGCAGTGTTGCAGAAAGAAGTGCAGTTTATCAGGAAGTTGGGCGTACAATTCCGGTTCAACCAACGGCTGGGAGGAAACTTATCGCTCGGAACATTGAAAAACGAATACAGCGCCGTTTTCCTTGCCATTGGAGCCTGGAAAGACATTGATCTAAACATTCCAGGCGAAGAATCGAAAGGAGTTTTTGCCGGAACGGAAGTATTAAAAGAACTAGCTTTAGGTAAAACTCCGAAACTCGGCCAGAAAGTGGTGGTAATCGGAGCTGGAAACGTTGCCATTGATGCTGCACGCAGTATCTGGCGGCTGGGCAAGGATGTTACCGTGGTTTACCGCCGCGAAAAATGCGACATGCCAGCCAACAGCCTCGAAATTGCTGAATCGGAAGCCGAAAAAATCAGGTTCAGGTTCATGTCGGCACCCGCAGAGGTTATGGCCAACAAAGCAGGAAAAGTCACCGGCCTGAAAGTAGACATAATGGCTTGCGGGGAGATTGATAATTCGGGACGGCGACGCCCTGTACGTACCGGCAAGCAGGAAATCGTTCCGTGCGATTCGATTATACTTGCAGTAGGCGAACGGGTTGATTCGAAAAATCTAACACTTGACAAAACCGAAGATGGGCGGATATTAATCCATCCATTTACCTATGAAACATCCATACCTGGAATTTATGCCGGTGGCGATGCCGTTGTAGGACCATCGACGGCTGCCCAAGCCATGGGTATGGCAAAAAAAGCAGCCGCTTCGATTGATGAAGCCCTCACGAACGAAAAAAGGTTCGGCTTGCTTTTCCGGAATTTCGAATATAAAAACACAGTTCCTACTGCCCCAAAGAAAAGCCCGAAAAACCTATCATACAAATTGGCAGTGAACGAACGCATTGGCAATTTCCACGAAGTGGACAGCGGGTACACGGGTGAGCAAGCCCGGAATGAAGTGAACAGATGCCTGCGTTGTGATATAAGGTGTTAAACCTGACTCAAAACTGACCCCCAACCCCCAAATGGGGGCTTAAGATTAGATAATAAATCTTTAATCACAAATAAATGGATACTGATAATAAATTTAAAGAACACTGGAATACTGCTGATCCTTATACTTATTCCGAATTGAAAGATAAAAGGAAGGAAATGCGTGACCATATGACACTTGCTGAATCAGTGCTTTGGAATCATATAAAAAGTAAAAAGTTAGGAGTCAAATTCAGGCGTCAGCATGTTATTGGTAATTTTATTCCTGATTTTGTAGCTTTATCCTGCAAACTAGTTATTGAAGTAGATGGCGAAATTCATAATTTTCAAAAAGAAGCCGATGAACAACGTACATTTGTTTTGAATGAAAAAGGTTACAAAGTAATTCGATTCACGAACAATGAAATATTGTTGAATATAAATCAAGTTTTAGATAGAATAAAAAATGAACTCACTCCCGACACCAAAATGGAAGTTATTTCATTTTCAGAGGAATAGTCTTAAAGCCCCCATTTTTTGGGGGGTGGGGGTCTTTCAATTGGGGTCAAAATATAACTGTCATGAAAATCCATATAAACAATCAGCCTGTAGAAGTCGAGGAAGGCATTACCATACTGGAAGCCTGTAACCATGCGGGAATCAGAATACCTACACTTTGTTACCTGAAAGATATTTCAAAAAACGCTTCGTGCGGGGTATGCGTGGTCGAAGTAAAGGGTGCCCGCTCGTTGCTGCGATCGTGCATCACAAAGGTATCTGATGGGATGGAAATTTCCACCCACACGCAACGCGTGGCCGAGGCGCGCAAACTGAATGTTGAATTGCTCCTTGCCAACCATCCCAACGACCACCGTCAGGATGTCGCCGAATTGCAGCTTGAGGTGGGC
>DATGXD010000111.1:0-18066 GCA_035299105.1 Paludibacter sp.
GCATCTCTTACCTTCGCGAGTATTTTGCCAGCAACCCCGATAGCGCCATTGTAATGCGCATCAGCACTCCCGGGAATACAGGTAAACTGACTTTCACGGTAAACCTGAGCAACGCACATACCGGCACCCCGGTTTATTCGGGAAACAATATTACGATGTCTGGCAAACTGACAACGGTAAACTACGAAGCACAGGTCGCTGTACTGAACGAAGGAGGTTCATTGTCAACTACTTCGAGCGAAATCAGTGTGACAAACGCTGATGCAGTTACTATTGTTCTTTCCGGAGCAACCAACTACAACCCGGCATTGGTGTCGTACGTAAGCGGATCGGCTGCCGACTTGCATTCCCTTATTGCCTCTCGTGTTCAATCGGCATCTGCCAAAACGTATGACGTTTTGAAAACAGCCCATTTGAATGATTATCAGCCGTTATTCTCACGTGTGAAACTGGATTTGGAAGTCAACGAACCGGATATCAACACCGATGACCTGATCCGAAGCCACAAAGACAATTCTTATCTTGATATTCTCTATTATCAATATGGCCGCTACCTGATGTTAGGTTCTTCGCGCGGAATGGCGCTTCCTTCGAATCTGCAAGGCTTGTGGAATAATGTGAATAATCCCGCCTGGCAGTGCGATATACACAGCAATATCAACGTGCAAATGAACTATTGGCCGGCAGAAAACGCCAACTTGTCGGAGTGTCATATCCCATTCTTGAAATATGTAAATTTCGAGGCGGGCAAAGTGAATGGTTCCTGGTCGAAAATGGCAGCAACACCTATTTCGAACACTTCCAACGGAGAATTCATGGCCGGAAATTATAAAGGTTGGACGCTTCGGACTCAAAATAATATTTTTGGTTATTCGGACTGGAACTGGAACCGTCCGGCCAACGCCTGGTACTGCATGCACATGTGGCAGCATTACCGCTATACAAACGACACCACTTACCTCCGGGATATTGCTTTCCCAACTATGAAGAGCGCTTGCGAATTCTGGTTTAGCCGCTTGAAAGCTTATCCGAATGGGCAATTGTATGCGCCCGACGAATGGTCGCCCGAACATGGTAGCTGGGAGGATAATATCGCTTATGCACAGCAACTTATCTGGGAACTGTTCGACGGTACGTTGAAGGCTGCAAGAATCCTGAACGCCGATGCTACGTTCACCAATACACTGGCTGCCAAATTTGCCAAACTGGAAAATGGAGTGAAAATTGGCTCATGGGGGCAAATTAAAGAATGGACAACCCAGGCGGATGTACAAAATGATGATCATCGCCACTTGTCGCATATGATTGCGTTGTACCCGGGCAATCAGATTTCATACCGTGTGGATAGCGCCTTTGCCAATGCGGCAAAAGTAAGCATGAACTCGAGGGGCGATAACGGTACGGGATGGAGCCGCGCATGGAAAATTTCCTGCTGGGCAAGGTTGCAGGATGGCGACCATGCTTATAAATTAATGAAGGCAGCCCAAAATATGACAACCTATACCAGCGTGAGCATGTCGAACGATTTGGGTGGGGTGTACGAAAACCTGTTGGATGCGCATCCATCGTACCAAATCGATGGGAACTTCGGTTTTACGGCCGGTGTTACCGAAATGCTTTTACAGACTAACCAGGGATATATCTATCCGTTACCAGCTTTGCCATCGGTATGGCCTAATGGAAGTTTCAAAGGGTTGAAGGCCGTTGGCAATTTCACGGTTGACCTTACATGGAAAAATGCTCGTCCATACAATGCGGTAATCTATTCCGGCTCGGGTGATTCATGCCGGATTTATTATCCTTCAATTGCTGTTAGTGCTATTATATGCTCTGGCGCCCATGTGGATTACACCATTAAAAATAACATGTTGGTGTTCGCCACCGAAAAAGGGTTGACTTACTCGGTTGATTTCGATTTTGGAACTGCAACCACCGCCGCCATCAATCCTTTCTACACCATTAATAGCGAAGCCAAAACTGCGGGAGCTATTGTCGAAGTCTTAAGGGGCGCAACAGTGACGCTTTCGCCCGAGTCGACTGTCGATGGCGGAAGCTGGGCATGGACAGGCCCGAACAATTTCACGGCTTCGACCAGGGAAATCACCCTTTCGAATGCTGCATATACACAGTCGGGCAATTACATTGCTACCCAAACTGTGGATGGGGCTAAAGTTTCCAAGACTTTCAACTTGTTGGTTAAATTGGTTGCGAGGACAAGGATGAATGTAATTCCTGCCGGCGATTATTATATCAAAAAGACTGGAACCGAATTGTATTGGACCAACAACAACGTATCGGGCAGCGGATCGACACCGGTATTCATGGCAAAAGGCTCTGGCTCAAATGCCAACGCCCAAGTGTGGACACTGTCGTTGGATGGGGGCTATTACAAAATCGTGAGCAAAGCCGATGGACGTTATGTGAATGAAAAGGGCAATTTCGGGACAAACGCCTATTATGCAAATTGGAATACCTATAACTTGTATAGCGACAGTGTGTTCACTGGGATTCAAATTACCCAAAATGCTGCAACACAGGAAAAAGGCACCAAGTTCTGGAATTTGAATTCGAGCAGTGCCATAGTTTATTCAACCAATACGGAAATTGATGAAAGCAAGGATTTGCCTTTCGAATTTGTTTCCACAACTTTGTCGGCCGTCAGCAATACCACTGCCTCGAACAACAAGGTTTGGGTTGCAGGGAACAATATGAACTTCAGCATGGAAACCCCCGCCGATATTTATATCTACAACCAATTGGGACGCTTGGTGAAAAAACTGAATGCCGTTGGCAACCAGAGTGTTTCAATGACTGCCGGTGTTTATTTTGTGAAAGCTGTAAGCAACCCTAACCCGCAGGTTTACAAAGTCATTGTGAAGTAGTGAAAGTTAATGTTAAATATTTATTATAAGTCTATGAAATCACATTTATTCAAGAAATTATTTGTTTTACTTACCTTGTTTGCAGGCCTTTGTTCTGCAACTTATGGTGCGAAATTATCAACCAACTCGGAAGTCCGGGAAAAGATAACCATCAACCGGGAGTGGCGTTTTGCATTGGGCGATTCTTCGAATGCCCAAAGTCCTGCTTACGATGACAGCAAATGGCACAGGGTGGGGTTGCCCCATTCGTTTGCGGCTCCCTATTTTATGTGGACAAGTGTTTACAATGGCTACGGCTGGTACCGCAAACAACTGGATGTCCCTGCATTGTGGACGGGAAAAACGGTGACGCTCGAATTCGAGGGATCTTTTATCGTTACCGAAGTGTATGTCAACGGAACCTATGTTGGCAAGCATGTAGGAGGATATACCGGCTTCTATTTCGATATTACAAAGTATTTAACAGCAGGGTCGAACCTTATTGCAGTCAGGGTGAACAATTACTGGAATGCCCGGGTTGCTCCACGTGCGGGCGACCACCAATTCAGCGGGGGGATCTACCGCGATGTTTACCTGAACGTGACTGATAAACTGCATGTTGACTGGTGCGGCACATTTATATCAACACCTACCGCAAATACTACTTCTGCTGTTTGCAAAGCGCAAACAGACTTGAAGAACGATAACGATTCTCCAAAAAGTTTTACAATTAAGACCGATATCGTGGATGCCGGGGGGAATATTGTTTCGACCCTGTCGACCGATGACCAGATTGAAGCAAATAGCCGGAAAACAGTTTCGCAAACTTTGCCGGACATATCGAATCCAGCCTTATGGTCGCCTGCCTCTCCGAACATGTATAAGGCGGTTACCACAATTACAACAGGCGGTACAGTGGTCGACCATTATGAAACAAAATTCGGTATCCGTACCTTCAGCTGGACCAGCGACCAGGGATTCTTCCTGAACGGGCAACATTTCTACCTCCTGGGTGCCAATGTCCACCAGGACCATGCCGGTTGGGGCGATGGCGTGGCAAATTCCGCCATCCGCAGGGATGTAAAGTTGATTAAAGACGCCGGGTTCAATTGTATCCGCGGGTCGCACTATCCACACGACCCGGCTTTTACCGAAGCTTGCGACGAACTGGGAGTTATCTATTTCTCCGAAAATGCCTTTTGGGGAATGGGTGGCGGATCGGGCGACCGCAACAGTTGGGGAACTCCATCGTCGAGTTGCTATCCGGTAAACATCACCGACCAGTCTTATTTCGATGCAAGCGTATTGAGCCAGCTGAAAGAAGAGATTATGGTACACCGCAACAGGGCTTCGATTGCCGCCTGGAGTATGTGCAACGAACCATTTTTCACTGATGGTTCTACCACTACCAATATGAAAAAACTGTTGAACACGGCCACCGATAGTTCACGTGTCTGGGATCCGAGCCGTGCGGTGGCTATTGGCGGCGCCCAACGGTCGGATATCGATAAGCTGGGTAAAGGGCAGGTAGCTTTCTACAACGGCGATGGTGCTACATTGTATCAAAATCCGGGTGTACCGAATTTGGTGTCGGAATACGGGATTGACTTTGGTGCACGCCCCGGAACTTTCAATCCGGGTTGGGGAGCTATTCAGAATGGACTTACAAACAGGCCTGTCTGGAGAAGCGGCCACGTGGTGTGGTGTGGTTTCGACCACGGTACGGTTGGTGGTAAAGGATTGGCTTTGCTGGGTTTGATCGATTATTTTCGTATCCCCAAACGCAGTTATTACTGGTACCAACAAGCTTATGCCAATGGAATATCCAATCCCGTTGAACCTGCTTGGCCAACAACCGGTACTCCGGCGAAATTGAGAATTGAAACATCTTCAACAACTTTGAATTCGACTGATGGCACGGATGATGCCCATATCCTTGTGTCTGTTTTGGATGCCCAGGGAAAACGTATCAGCAACAATGTACCTGTGAAACTATCCATCGTTTCGGGTCCGGGTGAATTTCCAACGGGTAAAACCATCGATTTTGCACCGCCCTCCACCGACGAGGCTTCCGATATTCTTATCAACGATGGGCAATGTGCCATCGAATTCCGTTCGTATTACGGAGGTGTGACCAAAATTAAGGCCACTGCCACCGGTTTGGCTGCCGACAGTGTTGAAATTACAACAAACGGGTTGCCAATCTATCAAAGTGGCGTAACACCCGAAGCTGAAACCAGGGCTTATAAAAGGTTTACCGGAAGCGTGACTCCTCCTCCTACCTTAAACGAAATGTTGCTGGTGAAAAATCGTCCGGTAATTGTGAGTTCGACATTGTCGGGTAGCAATCAATCGTATGTGAATGATGATAATAGTACCACTGTTTGGAAACCCACCACTGCGGATACCGCTAAATGGTGTATCCTCCACATGGAAGCTGTGTATTGTGTTAACCGGATACAAATCGAATTCCCGACCGCCGACGCCTACCGCTATGTTATAGAAGTTTCGTCGAACGGAACCACATGGACAAAAGTAATTGACCAATCGGTCAGCACAAATAACGATAAAATCAGGATGGCTTATGGAAACCTGGGACAGTATGTAAGCTCGATCCGCATCAGGTTTACTTCCAGCATTGCCGGTTTGGCCGAAGTGAAGGTTGGTGGCGCACCTGTTCTAGCTTATGATGAAAAATTGCTGACTGGTACCATTATCGGAACTGCCGGTTCGTGGAATAATGCAGCCAATGCAACCAAGGAGGCTGCGTTCGATTTTGACAGCTCGACCTTTTTTGATGCACCTTCAGGGGCAGCCCAACCGCATTGGGTAGGACTTGACTTAGGTTACGGGGCGCAATTTAATGTAGAGAAAGTGAAATTTTTCCCAAGGCTGAATTTACCCGACCGAATGACAAACGGAACTTTTGAGGTGGCAAACAATGTCGATTTTTCCGATAAATCGGTTGTCTACACTATCAGTTCAAAACCGTCTGTCGAAGCGTACACCCAGGCGGATGTCACAAATTCGCATTATTCACGGTATGTGAGGTATGTATCACCTACCAATTCGAATGGGAATGTTGCCGAACTCGAATTTTACGGGTTGCCGCAAACTACCGGAATAAATCCATTGCTTGATAACAACAATGGAAAAATAAACGTGCGTTATGATATGAATAACCGCCAAATTTATTTTTCGGTAGACTCAAACACAGGTGTGAGTGCAAGTGTATATACTATCGGTGGGCAAGTTGTGAATAAAAAATGGGAAGTGAGCAATAATTTCTCCATGTCGACCGTAGGGTTGGCTCCCGGAGTATATATTGTTGGTGTCAAATCCATAACAGGCAATTACAATAAAAAGATAATTGTGTTTTAAGATCAAATTGTATAGTTCAGTTTATGGACGAAAAGTTAAGGTTGGATTGATTTATCCCCCGGTTGCTAATCGGGGGGTAAAATCGTCAACACTAACGATTAGTGCTTGTTATAAGAGCCGTAACTGCCTATTGTACTCTCTGAGCAAATCACCATACATAGTGAAATTATCTCAACTGCGCATATTGCATAGAAATTCACATATTCTTGATTAGCTAAATATAAACGATACTTAGAAGCTGTTTAAAAATAAACGTTAATATGAAAATTAATGCTGATTGCAAGAAAATGACCAAAACCATTTAAGATTTATTTTTAAACAGCTTCTAAGTATATAGTATTTTTGTAAAATCAATATGATAGTCGTATGAAAAATGGCACTAAATCCCTCATTTTAATGTTGTTAGCGCCTATTGGCACTCTCTTTGCGCAGTTCCCTTCAATAGCTGTTTCCTATACGTTCGAAAATCAGAAACCGGCTGACGATAACAACACTTATGCCGGTTCGCTTTCGGGTTCTGCAAAAATTGTACAAATGGTTGATGGAAATCATGCCCTTTACACGGGTAGCGGCTATCTGGATTTAGGCTCTGCGGCCGGAAAAGCAATCGCTGCCGGTCTGACCGGTAATTACTCTGTTTCGGTAGATGTGTGTCTGGCCAATTCCAATACCTTGTCTAACTTTTGCTGGCTCTATTCCATGGCAAACGGCACATCCCAATATCTGGGTTTAATCAATACCGGAGGTAATTCCAATTGGTATTATGAGGTGAAAAACGGCTCCACATCCAATGTGAAAACCTCCACTGGATTGTCGACACAAGGCTGGCACAATGTGACGGTGGTGCAAAACGGAACAACCAACACGGTTTATATCGATGGGGTTGCGAAGGCATCCGGTACTATTTCTGTTAGCCCGTCATCTTTTGCTTCGTCCATTAGCAGTTTTTGTCTGGGGAAATCGCCTTTTACTGCCGATGCGCTGCTGACCAATACTTTGATCGACAATTTTAAGATTTACAACTCGGCATTGACCGCAAGCCAGGTTACATCAATCAGTTCGGCTACTCAGGCACTAAGCCCGAATGCTGCAACGAAGTTGGTCGATGCCATTACCAAGAGATGGGAAGCAAAAGGCAATCCGGTTGTGACCCACAAATTCACCTGCGATCCTGCTCCGATGGTGTACAACGATACCTTGTTTATTTTTACAGGAGAGGATAATGCTGGAGGACAGTCGAATTATAATATTAAAAACTGGTGCTGTTTTGCGACTACCGACATGAAGCATTTTTGGGAATACAACGTGCCGCTTCGTGCTGCTGATTTTAGCTGGAATACAGGACAATACGCTTATGCTGGTCAGGTAATTCCTCGTAACGGGAAGTTCTACTGGTATGTGAGTACAAACAATACCGGAATTGGAGTGGCGGTTGCCGACCGGCCCGAGGGTCCATACAAAGATGCGTTAGGGCGTGCCCTGCTTACCAATAGCAATAGCACGGGGGGCAATACCAATAGCTGGAGAACCATAGACCCGACTGTCTATATCGATGGTGACAATCAGGCCTGGCTGATTTGGGGAAATGGCGATTGCTGGTGCTGCAAGCTGAATCAGGATATGATTTCGTTTGACACCAATTACGGTGTGAAAAAAATTGCAATTAATGGCACCCTTGATTTTCCATACACCGAAGCGCCCTGGATTCATAAATACAACGGCAAGTACTATTTGTCTTTTGCAGCCGGTTTCCCCGAAAGGATAGAATATGCAGTGGCTGATAATATCGAGGGTCCCTACACTTACGGTAGTATTTTGTGTGAAATTGCGGGAAATAGCAATACAATTCATCAGGGCGTTGTCCAATACAAAAATAATTGGTATTTCATCTATCATAATGGAGGTGTTCAACCCAATGGAGGCAGTTACAGCCGGAGTATGTGTATCGACAAGCTCGAATTCGACCCCCAGGGATTTTATAAACCGGTAATCATGACCACAAAAGGGGTGGATGCCCTGCCAACTCCCGGTCCGGATGCAGTCAAGGAAATCTCGCAAACACCTAACAGCCCTTTTAAAATAGATGTGAAAGCTCAAACCATTACCATGCCGATGAAATACAGGTACCAGATTGTCGATACGGTCGGAAGGGTGGTGTCGACGGGCAAAAAGCAGGTTGTGAGTATCTCCGGAATGCACCCCGGGGTTTATCTAATCACCAACGGAAGCGAAAGTGGCAAATTTATCAAACACTAATCAATCAGCAGATATCGTAAATTATCATGAAGCGAAAGATTAATTTTAAGCTTGTATTTTATATAGCATGTTCTTTTTTTGTATTAAATGGCCATGCTGCCCCAAACGATGCCATCAGTCAGTTGAAGGCATTAATCAAATCGGATGTGGCTGTTTTCAACAAAGGCAGCAAATGCAATTTCCTGCACGAAAACCTGGTGCTCCCGGCTACTGCAACCGGCGGCGCAACATACAGTTACACCGTAACCGGCAACGGTTTGGCCAACAATGGGACGGTAACCCTTACCAATGCCATTCAAAATGCAACCTTAAAAGTCACCCTCACAAGCGGGGGAGTTTCGGCCGATACCACCCTCAATGTGACCGTAGCGCCCGACGATAATAGGGCGGGTTATCTTTTTGTCCATTTCAACAGCAATACTTTCGATGGGCAACAGCTTCGTTTTGCGTTGAGTACCAAGGATCAACCATTAGTTTTTAAAGCACTGTTGAATAATGCCCCGGTGTTGAAAGGCGATAGCATCGCTCTTACAAAATGCATCCGCGACCCGCACATCTTGCGCGGCAACGATGGTTATTTCTATATGGTGATGACCGATATGGATTGCAACCTGGGCTGGTGGAGCAATTATGCCATTGATATTATGAAGTCTAAGAATTTGGTGAACTGGAAGCATTCCATTGTGAATTTCAGGACCAAATTCCCAGGCTGGCAGCTTGCTTCCGGCTCTACAGCCGTTTGGGCGCCCCAGGTTATTTGGGATCCTAACTATACCAATGCAGATAATTCAAAAGGCCGTTATCTGGTTTATTATGCCTTGCGCTCCTCGAATGTAGGGAATACCATTCATTTTTACTACAATTATGTGAACGACGATTTCACCGATTTGATTGGCGAACCTGCCGAATTCATGCCATATTCTAATGGACCTAATGGAGACATCGATGCCGATATTGTCTGGAGCGAGAACGATGGCATTTACCACCTGTTTTATACTGATGGTGGTATAAAGCAAATGGTTGGCAATCAGTCGTTAGTGCCGGGTAGTTGGCTGCCTTCAAATAATGGGAATAATTACAACGGGTCAATCACCTCCGGGGTCGAAGGGTCAACTACCTACCGGTTGATAAATTCGAACAGCTACATGATGCTTTTCGATACCGGATCAAACTATTACTATTCGCAGAGCAACGATAATATGGTCACCTTTCCGGCATTTCAGGTGTTGAACAAATCCTATTTCACACCGCGCCACGGAACGGTAGTGACCATCTCTCAACAGGAGCAGGATTTGCTTGGGCAGTGGAACAGCCTTTACCCGCTGCTTGCCGGGGCTAAGAATATCCAGGCAAAGGGAGTGAACGATGCCAGCCTGAACCTGGCAATCCAACAGGGCAGCAGGGCTTTGTCGCTTGGTTGGAACGCCGACGTGGCAACTGTGAGTGCGGCCATGGCTTCGGCAACTAACGACCTGGCTATTTGGACACCGAAGTACAAACTGAAACAACAGATTGTCAAATCGCAGGCGGTGACACAGGTTGGAAATTATGCAAATAGTTTACAACAGGAAATTGCAAACGCTCAAACAGTTTATAATAACAGTGTGGATACTGCCGCCATCAATACAGCCACAAGACAGCTGAAAACCACCACGTTGAACTATTTCAAAACCCTGGTAAACGCTGCGAGCAATGTAACTACATCCATTCTGAACACCGATTTCAATGCAGCTTCTGCTTCGGGATGGAGTGGAACCACGCCTGGATTTGGAGCCGGGTCTGCCGAGTTTTACAACAAAACATTTGATTTCTACCAAAGGCTCACAAACCTTACAAATGGGTATTACATCATTTATGTCCAGGGTTTTTACCGCAACGGGGCAAATGATTCGGGGGCGGGATATAGCTATGGGACTGAAGATATAGACGCGACACTATATGGCAACACCACTTCCACCGCGCTTAGCTCGTTGTATAGCGTTCCTTATACCGGCACGAATAGCAAAAATGGTTTTTCCGACGGTCTGACCGGATCGAATAATCTTTTCACAATGAACTCCGACAATTTTGCCAATTACCTTGTTGTGCAGGTCACGGACGGAACGCTGACCATAGGCCTTAAGAAAACGGCAAGTGTTTCGAATGATTGGACCTGTTTCGACAATTTTAAACTTTATAGCCTGCAGAATCTAACAACATTCTCCCAGCATTATGCCGATACATTTATTGGAAGTTACCCGGTTTATTCGCTTTTAGGGGAAGTGGTCGGGAAAACCGACATGACCGGACATTTGCCGGATTGTTTGCCTAAAGGTGTCTATGTTTTGAATGGACGGAAAATCGTGAAAAATATCTGATTTGATACTGATTCATCCCGCTTATTTGTATATATTGTGTTAAAATAGTGTTGCGTATAAAGCATAAAGGTGGATTTTCAACCCTAACATGGTGGGCTTATGGTTAGTTTCGCCAAAAACAACTAATTTTGCCGGATAATGCTATTCTTTTAACAACTAATACTATTTGCAAATGAAGTCACTTAAACAAGGCATATGGTATGTTTTTGTTCAATTAATCTGTTTTTCAGCCTTTTCACAGCCCGGGCCAAACAACGAATGGAAGAACCAGCCGGATATTTTTCAGGTGAACCGCCTGAAAGCACACGCCACGCTTATTCCTTACGCCACCCTCTCAAAAGCCCTTGGCTGTGACCTGAAATCATCGGAAAACTATTTCTCACTCAATGGGAAGTGGAAATTCAACCTGGCGACAAAACCCGATTTGCGTCCGCTCGATTTTTATTCGTTAAGCTTCGACGACCAGTCGTGGGACAGCATCAAGGTACCTGCCGTATGGCAAACCCAAGGCTACGACTACCCCATTTACACCAATGTGACTTATCCTTGGAGAGGATATGAAAATATTTCGCCTCCGGCAACGCCAACCGTTTACAATCCAGTCGGGTCATACCGCCGCTCGTTCATATTGCCTGCGGGCTGGGATGGCAAGAACTGCATCCTCCACTTCGATGGGGTTTATTCGGCTTATTATGTTTGGATTAACGGCCAGTATGTCGGGTATAGCGAGAATAGTTTTTCGCCGGGCGAGTACGACATAAGCAAATTCCTGGTGGCGGGGACAAACACCATTGCCGTGCAGGTTTTCCGTTGGTGCGACGGCAGCTGGCTCGAGGACCAGGATATGATCCGCATGAGCGGGATATTCAGGGATGTATACATCTATAAAACGCCGGAAGTCCATGTCAGCGACTTCTTCTACACCACAAGCCTGGATGCGAATTACCAGAATGCCCAGTTCAATTTCTCAGCCCATATTATAGCAAACAAGACGGCTTCTCAAACCGGATATAAGGTGCAGGTGCAATTGTATGACAATGCCAGCAACCCGGTGTTTGCTACTCCCATGCAAATGCCGGTAAGTTTCAGCAACGACAGCGCCAATGTTTCATCTTCCATCGCTGTTGCAAACCCGCTGAAATGGTCGGCTGAGTTCCCGAACCTTTACACGATGGTGCTTTCGCTGGTCGACGGGAACGGAACAACGGTTGAAATGGAAAGTGGTCGTGTCGGGTTCAGGCAGTTCGAACTTAAAAGCGGGCAGATGCTTGTCAACGGAAAACCCGTACTTTTCAGAGGGGTAAACCGGCACGAATCCGATCCTGTTCACGGTTATGCTCTTGATGCAGATGACATGCTGCGGGACATCCTGATCATGAAAAGGTTCAATATCAATGCCGTCCGCACCAGCCATTATCCCAATAACCCGCTGTGGGTTGACCTCTGCGACCAGTACGGCCTTTACCTGGTTGACGAAAATAACCTTGAAACGCACGGCGTGAGGGATATCGTGCCAACAAGCCTTCCGGCATGGACTGCTAACTGCATCGACCGGATTACCAGCCTGGTCGAGAGGGATAAGAACCATCCGAGCGTGGTCATTTGGTCGCTTGGAAACGAAGCCGGGACAGGGAGCAATTTCAAGGCCATGCGCGACTGGATTAAAGGCCGCGACAAAACCAGGCTCGTGCATTACGAGGGCGACAGCCAGTACGGCGACATGACCAGCTATATGTATTCAACCGTGGGGACTATTGAGAGTTATGGCAAATCGGGGAGTTCGAAACCCTTGATCCTTTGCGAATATGCCCACTCCATGGGAAACAGCACGGGAAATCTTTACCAATATTGGGATATGTTCGAAAACTATAGGAACCTACAGGGCGGGTTTATCTGGGATTTTGTCGACCAAAGTGTTAAGGATGCCCAGGGCTACAAATACGGGGGCGACTGGGGCGATAATCCCAACGATGGTAACTTTTGTGCCAACGGGCTGGTGAATACCGACCGCACACCCAAAGCGGCGCTCTTCGAGATGAAGAAAGTCTATCAAAGTCTCAAAATGACCCCCGTGAATCTCTTGACCGGAAAATTTACTATTAAAAACTGGTTCTTGTTCACGAACATGAACGAGTTTGCCGGAAGCTGGCAGCTGATGGCCGACAGTACCGTGTTGCAAAGTGGCAATTTTTCGGATAACGATATGAACCTGGAAGCACAAGCAAGCAAAGAATTGGTTGTGCCGTTTGTGGCTCCACAGCTACAAGCCGGCGTGAAATACTGGTTGAATATCAGCTTCAGGACTAAAAAGGATTACAACTGGTCTGTAGCCGGGCACGAAATAGCAAAAGAGCAGTTCAATATTCCCTTTGCGACCCCGGCCGTTGCGAAAACAACCGATTTTGGAAGTGAAGACCTCCAGGTTGTAGAATCGAGCACCCTTACGACCGTTCAGAATAGCCGTGTGAAGGTAGTATTCAGCAAAACAACGGGATTAATCAATACCTATTCATATGATTCACGCATATTGATTAACAGTGGCCCCGTGCCAAACTTCTGGCGACCGTCTATTGACAACGACCGTGGAAATGGCGAGCCTGCCCGGTGCAAAACATGGAAGGATGCAAGCCTGTCGCGAACATTGGATACCTTGTGGGTGGATACAACGAACACCAAACTGGTGAAATTGTATGCTTACATGACCGTGCCTACGCAAACCGCATCGAGCCTGATTATGGAATACAGCATAATGGCCAACGGAGAAGTAACAGTTAACCAGCGCTTTTATCCGGGTAGCGCATCATTGCCCGAAATTCCGCTTGTGGGAAACACGATGACCATGCCGCTTGCTTTTGACCGTTTTGTATGGTATGGCCGCGGCCCGGAAGAAAATTATGTCGACAGGAAACTGGCTTCGTTTGTCGGGGTTTACAGCAAAACAGTTGAATCGAACTTCTTCCCGTACATCAAGCCGCAGGAAACCGGGAACCACATCGAAACCGATTGGGTGAAGATTGTTGACAAGGACAACGTCGGCGTGTTAATATCGGGCGACAAGTTTGAATTTAATGCTTTGCAATATACGCCTGCCGAGTTGGAGAGCCGGAAACATCCTTTCGAGCTGGTAAAGAGCAACAATACCGTTCTTCATATTAATGCCCGACAAATGGGGGTTGGAGGCGATGACAGCTGGGGCGCCAAGCCTCATCCCGAATTCCTCCTGAAACCCGACACGAGTTATTGTTATTCGTACCGGATTATTCCGGTGAAGAATGGTGTCGACGAAATGGGGGCAAGCAAAAAACAATACCTGTCCACTGCCACAACCGTTGTCCCCGACATAAAAGGGCTGACTGAAACGGAGGCAAAGCAGTTGCTTGTTGAAAATGGTTTCGTGCCAGGCAAGAAAGCCTATGCTCTGGGAAACACTTACGAAAAAGACCGGATAATGTCGCAAGTCCCGGCAGCCGGCGAAAATTTGCCCGCGGGTTCCATGGTTAGTTACACGATAAGCCTGGGAAAAAACGTGGCGCTCAACAAACCGGCGACCAGCAGCAGCCAGGAAAGCGGCAACAATACCCCAAAAGGGAACGATGGCAGTTATTCGACCCGTTGGTGTGCCTCCAACGGCAATGCCAACCAATGGTGGAAGGTCGATTTGGGTGACCAATACGACATCTCGTATTACAATATAACTTGGGAAATGGCCGCTGCCTACAAGTATATTATCGAGGTGTCGAATGATGGCAGCAACTGGACAAGGGTTGTGGATAAAACCGGCAATACCTCTACAAGCCAATTGCAGGGGGGAGGTCTGGTCGCAAAATCGGTCCGGTATGTCCGCCTGACCATCACCCAGAATCCGGCGCAGTATTGGAGCAGCTTTTTCGAAATTGAAATTTGCGGTGCAAAATCATCTGTCAGCGGGATTCGGGACGTGGATGCAGGAGGCAACTTCGAGCTGACTGTTTCCCCGAATCCGGTGGTGGATAATGCAACCCTTTGTTACGTCCTGGCAGAACCCTCGCAAGTGCAAATCGATGTGGCGAATTCGTGCGGAAACAAAGCCAGGGAATTGTACAAGGGCTTTCAAACTGCCGGTGTCCACCAATTGAAAATTGATGGCAATCTGGCCCCCGGAGTTTATTTTTTACGTTTCACGGCCGGGAGTGCAACGGGCGTGAAAAAGTTTGTTGTCCGCTAAAAACTGGCAAACACCAGGTTTACCAGGGTTCTGGACGGGGAGATAAGCTATTTTTGTGGCAGGTATAAATGTGTTCCACATTATAAATTGGAACTCTTTACGTGCGTTTATATTGCAGCGATGTAATACGAATGTATTTATTTTGCATTGCGTACATCCACTGCTGCGTGGCATACCTACGGTTGGAAGCATTTTTTGAAAAAATGGATAATCCACCGGGGAAAACAATTGTGAGGCTTAAATACTAATATATCTACATTTAAAAATGATAATGAAAAAACGAATTGCTTTTTTGATGATTGTGGGCTTGATTGGTCATTTTGCATTGTATGCCGAGGTACCAACCAATGGGCTGGAATTGATTTACGATTTTTCAGGGACAAGTGGAGCTTCTGTTCCCGATGTTTCAGGAAATGGTTTTAACGCCACGCTGCAAGATGGAGCAACTATTGAAACAACGGGTGATTTCAATATCCTGAAACTTGGGAATTCCAACGGATACCTTGATATGGGAGCAGGGATTGGAAACCGCATAGCAACCTTGAACGACTTTTCGGTGGCAACCTACCTGTATATCGACTCAAACAGCAGCATTTCGGGAAATGGTTTTTTTGCCTGGACTTTTTCAACCAGCAACGCCTGTTCGCAAACTGCCGGCAAATACCTCGCCTACCGTGTAAACGCCCAGCGTTATGCCATCACCACGGCAGGTTGGGGCAGTGAAAAAGCTGTCCAGGTTGGAAGTGCGGCAGCCAAAGGGGCATGGCACCATGTGGCATATGTGCAATCGGGAACTACGGGTACAATATACATTGATGGAGCCGAGGTAGCTACGGCAACTATTTCGCAAAGCCCAACGGCAATCGGAGGGGGTACAACCTACAACTGGCTGGGGCGTCCGCCTTTTAGTAGCGATTCATATTTGAAAGGAGCTTCATACTACGATTTCAGGATTTACAACAGGGCGCTTTCGGCAACCGAAGTCGGTACTTTCACCCCGGCGCTTTCCAACCTGAATTCATCGATAGACATTGCAGCCGTCGATAATGCAAAAGCAAACCTGACCTTGAGCGGCATCGACGCCTTAAAAGGTAACTTGACATTGCTTTCAACAACGGGCTCGGGAGTTGCCGTTGCATGGTCATCGTCAAACACCTCGGTGTTGGCCAATAACGGTGCGGTGACCCGGCCCGGAGCGGGGCAACCCAATGTCACCCTGACTTTGACCGCCACCCTGTCGAAGGGCAACTATTCGACCACAAAAGCATTCACCGTTACTGTATTGTCCAAATTGGAAGATGCGGCCGCAGCCCAGCAGGATGCCGACAATATAAGTATTAATACCAATAAATGTTATAGCCTGGGGAAAATCAATTTGCCAACGGTAGGCGCCGAAGGTTCGCTCATCAAGTGGGAATCTTCCGCCCCCGATTTCCTGACGGTTTTGGGAGACATTGTCAAACTACCGGCAAAAGGGCAAGGAACAAAAACCGTAACACTTGTCGCCACCATTACAAAAGGTTCGACTACTGTAACGAAAAATTTTGATATCTGTGTCAAGGAGGATGATGGTTTCGTTGGATATCTTTGGGTTTATTTCAAAGGTGATTCTGAAAATATTTATTACGGTTTGAGTAGCGATGGCTACAGTTATAAAGCCCTGAATTCGGGAAACATGGTGATAAGTGCTGATACTGTCAGCCTGAACCCTTCAACCAGCGGTTTAAGGGATCCTCAAATCATGCGTGGGCCGGATGGAAAATTCTACATGGTGGCTACCGACATGCGGGCAAGCCTGGGTTGGGAAAGTAATCACGGCATCGTGTTGATGAAATCCGATGATATGATCAACTGGAAACACAGCGCCATCGATATCAAGGCAAAATACCCACAGTTTAATAATATTACGCGTGCATGGGCGCCTGAAACAATTTATGATGAAAAAGTGGGGAAATACATGGTTTATTTCTCGATGAAAACATCCGTTTCGGGTAGCCACGACATTATATATTACGCTTATGCCAATGCCGATTTCACCGATTTCGAATCTGCTCCACAGGTGCTGTTCGATAATGGTTACTCTACGATTGATGGTTGTATCGTTTTCCGGGATGGAGAATACAATTTGTTTTTCAAAACAGAAGATGCCGCTGACAAGGGATACAAAAAAGCTGTTTCAACAAATCTGACCAGTGGGTATGTGCTTGTTGACAAATACCTCGACCAGTCGAGCAACCCTGTTGAGGGTGGATGTGTATTTAAATTAAACAATCAGGACAAATACATCCTGATGTACGATTTATATACAACCCAGAAATATGAATTTACCGAAAGTACCGATTTGTTGAATTTCGCTGTGGTAACTGCCGGTGTTTCGAGGGATTTTGCCCCGCGCCACGGCACAATCATGGGGATAACAGCCGAAGAAGCTGCCCGTTTGGTACAGAAATGGGGTAATTCATCCATGGTGGGTTTTGGAACTTCCGAAGCACCCGAAGCCAAACCAAAAAATATCGAGGTAAATGAAACTGCCGGAACTGTTTTCATTCCCGTGAAGCAGGGTACCGACCTGGCTTCTTTCGACCCGCGGATTGTAGCCACTGTCCCTGGTGTGGCAGTAAGCCCGCAGGGTGCAAAGGACTTTTCCCACGGTGCGGTGTCGTACAGCTTGTCGTTAAACGGAACCACTAAAAATTACAGTGTGACTTCGGCAGTGAACAACAACCCGGTAATCCCGGGCTATTATGCCGACCCTGAAATCCTGTATTCCGAAAAAACCGGACGTTTTTACATTTACCCCACAACCGATGGATTCCCAGATTGGGGAGGCTACGCTTTCAATGTGTTCTCTTCTGTCGACCTGGTTAACTGGAGCAACGAAGGTACAATTGTGAATATGCACGATGCCGACCAGATTAGCTGGGCCAACGGTAATGCCTGGGCGCCTTGCATTGTGGAAAAGAAAGTCAACGGCGAATACAAGAATGTGTTTTATTTCAGTGGCGGG
>DATGXD010000112.1:0-2866 GCA_035299105.1 Paludibacter sp.
TGGGTGAATTGTGGGCTGTGATTACGTATATCTCGTTATGTGCCTTGTTGGTAGGTCGGATAAACTTGTCCCGCGAAAGTTCTTCCCTTAAAATTTCTTTCTCAATTGGAGCGATTATTGGTTTCATTTCTAAAAATAATATGGAATCATTCTTCTGGAATAGTCATGCAGAAGTAACGTTTTTTTATTTTATCAAGTTCAACAAGTTAGCTGATACGGACTATGTTGGCTCCCAGCGCGTTTAGCCTGCCTTCGATGTCTTCGTAGCCACGGTCTATCTGGTCGATGTTGTGGATAATGCTGGTTCCTTCGGCAGCAAGCGCGGCAATAAGCAGGGCAATCCCGGCACGTATGTCGGGCGATGTCATGACGGTTCCACGGAGTTGTAGCTGGTTTCCCTGCCCGATAACGGTGGCCCTGTGGGGATCGCACAGTATGATTTGGGCGCCCATGTCAATGAGTTTGTCGACAAACATCAGGCGGCTTTCGAACATTTTCTGGTGAATGAGGACACTGCCATTTGCCTTGGCTGCAATAACAAGGAAAACACTGATCAGGTCTGGGGTAAGGCCCGGCCAGGGTGCATCTGCTATGGTCATTATCGAACCGTCGATAAACTGCTCGATTGTATAGTCCTGTTGGTGCGGGATGAAGATGTCGTCGCCGCGGCGTTCCAGTTGTATCCCCAATCGCCTGAAACTGTCGGGAATTATACCCAGCTGGTCGTAAGCAACGTTTTTTATGGTGATTTCGGAAGCGGTCATAGCCGCCATGCCTATAAAGCTACCTACTTCTATCATGTCGGGCAATATGCGGTGGCTGCATCCGTTCAGCGATTCCACACCTTCGATTGTCAAGAGGTTTGAACCAATGCCGCTGATACGTGCACCCATGCTGTTCAGCATTTTGCAGAGTTGTTGTAGGTAGGGTTCGCAGGCGGCGTTGTAAATGGTCGTGGTGCCTTCGGCTTTCACAGCGGCCATGACGATGTTGGCCGTCCCGGTAACCGAAGCTTCATCGAGCAACATGTAGCAACCGGTCAGCTTTTCGGCAATTATTTCGTAGCGTTTTTCATTCCGGTCGTAGCTGAAATCGGCTCCAAGTTTTTGTATCCCAATGAAATGTGTATCGAGCCGCCTGCGTCCGATTTTGTCCCCTCCGGGTTTTGGAAACACCACTTTCCCGAAACGCGAAACCAACGGGCCCACAATCATGACCGAACCCCTGAGCGATGAGCTTTTGTGGTAGAATTCCTCCGTGTGGAGATAGGCAAGATTGATTTCGTCGGCTTTGAAAGAATAGGTGTCGCGGTTAAGTCGGCTGACTTTCACGCCCATGTCGGCTAACAGGCTAATGAGGTTGTTGACATCTACAATATCGGGGATATTGCTAATGGTAATCGTTTCGGAAGTGAGAAGAACGGCGCAGATTACTTGTAACGCTTCGTTTTTTGCACCTTGCGGTGTGATAGAACCGGAAAGCCGCCGGCCACCCTCTATTTGAAATGATGCCATAAAAAATATATCGTGTTTTTCTGGGAATATTGAGTTGTGCGGGAAAAGTATTCCAGCCAGGTGATTTTTTCCTTACTTTTTCTTTTTTGATTTGTTTTTCTTGTTGAAAAGTACATCTTTCGATTCTACCAGCTTGAAGAAGTCTTCTGTAATGTTAAGTTTTCCTTTGGATAATTCGCGGAGGTCGTCGAAAATTTTCTTGTCGTCGACAACTTCCTTGTTCCAGGTCAGGAAACATTTTTTCATTTGGTTGGCTATCAGCTTGATGAGTTCATTTCTTTCATCACCTTCGGGGTATTCGGCCACCTTTTCAATCATTTCTTCCAGGGTGCGGCCGTAATGCATGTAATGGATCCGGGAATTTTTGTAAGGAATGATGTCGGGGCGTGTGTATAGGTTCTCTGCCTGGAGAATTTCGTAAGGGAAATCAATATCCAATTTGAAGTCGGACATGATGGCCACATGGTCCCAAAGTTTATGCTTAAAATCATTCACGTCGCGGAGGTAGGGAAACAGGTTTCCCATGATGTTGATAATGGTTTTGACGCAACGCGTCCGTTCTTCTCGATCCTGGATGGTGAGTGCATGCGATACCATTTGCTGGATGTTCCGCCCGTATTCGGGCATGATTAATTTTCCTTGTAAGGTTGTGTATTCCATGTTTGGACGTTGGAGTGTTTGATATGAATGCAAAAGTAAGGATTTTTTTTGATTCTTTTATTCCTTTCGTTGGATATTTGAAAGCAGGACAGGTTGTTGTTCTTGTTACAAGGTTTGACTTGTTCATCGCGTTGCTTCCGTTCTACCCAGGAGCTGCATGTGTTTAAACAGGGATGCATGTCGGGGCCGGTTTCCGTGAATCATTGTTTTGTTTGCCTGGTTAGGTATAGCAGGGTGGGGTAGTGGTCGCTATAGCCGTTTTTCCATGTTTTGCCTGAATGTGTGCGCCAAGGGGTGCCTTTGTATTTGCCTTCTTGCTGTGTCAGGAACGCGCGGTTGAAGATTTCACTTTTCCAAAATTGTAATTTGCTGCGGTCGCCGTTGACCAGTTCGTACGAAATGATGTGCTGGTCGAATAAATCCCATTGGTTGTTGTAGGACAGTGAACCAACACCAGTGTTGGATGCCTTCCACAGTGTGTTGTACAATCCGCCGGCTTTTACATCGCTTGCATTCTCCTTCGCATCCAGGATTGCCGCGCAACTTTCATCCGCCGGGTTGTCGTTCAAGTCGCCCATAATAAATATTTTTGCTTTTGGGTCGGTCTTGAGCAATGAATCGGCAATGGAGCGGGTCAAAGCTGCGGCCGCATTTCGTTTGGGTCGCGAAGCCAGTTCACCACCGGTTCGGGA
>DATGXD010000113.1:0-16703 GCA_035299105.1 Paludibacter sp.
GGTGGCAAAAGTGGCCACATTGCAACAAGCTGCCATTATCGGGAATGTGAATGTAGGCGACCTTATCAATTTGCTCCGGAAAGAGTCGGGGCAGGAAATAGGTACTCTAGTTGCCGGTGACCAGCAGTATAACTACATGAAGCCGGCTTGGTTCTCTGAATCGGATGTGGCTATGCAATTTGATGTCAGGGAAATGTTGTCGAGGGGTGAACATCCTGTAAACCAGGTGTTGGCAGATTTAAGGATTCTTCCCGAAGCTAAAATTTACTTGCTGGTTTCATCTTTTTTGCCCGTGCCGCTGATTGACAAGGCAACCGGGTTGGGCTTTTCGCATTGGATTGTTCAAAAGGAGGACAAATTGTTCCATATCTATTTCTCAAAAAATAAATTGACCTGAGCTCGAATAAGACAAACTCATCGGGGTCGATAGAAATGGATATTCGAATCCCCAGGGATTCAATTTTTCAACAAACACATTCAAGTCCTTCGGACTTATATTAAAAAGCACAGGGAATCTTATCCCAAACTTACGTTAAAAAAATAATATTTAAAAAATTCTATTATGGACATGTTTTGCTATCAGTGCCAGGAGGCAGCCAAAGGGAATGGATGCGAGGTGAAGGGGGTTTGCGGAAAAACCCCCGAAGTATCAGCCCTACAGGATTTATTAATCTACCAATTGAAAGGTTTGTCGCACTATACAACTGCACTTCGCGTGTCGGGTGTGGAAGACAATGCGGCCAACGCTTTTATTACCGGTAGTTTGTTTATGACTATCACCAATGCGAATTTCGATTACGAACGCTTTGTAAACCGTATCCACGAAGGCTTCGACCTGCGCTCACGCCTCAAAGCCATCCTCGATGAAAATAAAATTGAACTTCCACAAAATGAATTGCTCAACTGGCAAGCCGAAACTCCAGCCGCGATGGAGTCTTTTGCCGCCAAGGTAGGGGTGCTGGCAACAGCTAATGAAGATATCCGCTCCTTGCGCGAATTAATCGTCTACGGCTTGAAAGGAATGGCGGCCTACCTCCAGCACGCAGCAAACCTTGGCTCGTTCGATACCGAAGCTTGTGCTTTCATCCAACGCGCTCTCGTGGCCACCACCAACGATAATTTCACGGCCGACGAACTTACAGCCTTGGTACTTGAAACTGGGAAAATGGGTGTCCAGGTGATGGCCTTGCTCGACAAAGCCAACACCGGCGCATATGGAAACCCCGAAATCACCACGGTAAACCTGGGTGTGAGGAAAAACCCGGCCATCCTCATTAGCGGGCACGACCTGAAAGACATGGAAGAACTCCTGAAACAGACCGAAGGGACAGGTGTAGACGTTTACACGCACAGCGAAATGCTTCCGGCAAATTATTATCCGGCATTCAAAAAATACAGCCACTTTGTGGGAAATTACGGAGGTGCCTGGTGGAGCCAGGTTACCGACTTCGAAACTTTCAACGGGCCCATCCTTTTTACCACGAACTGCATTGTTCCTCCAAGAAGTTCAGCTACTTACTCCGGCCGTGTTTATACAACAGGCGATGCCGGCTTCCCCGGTTTCAAGCATGTTTCAACGAGCGAAGATGGTAGTCCGAAGGATTTCTCGGCAATAATCGCACACGCAAAAACTCTGCCCGCACCCACCGAGATCGAAAACGGGCATATTGTAGGGGGATTTGCCCATGCACAGGTTTTTGCCTTGGCCGATAAGGTGGTCGATGCCGTTAAATCAGGTGCTATCCGCAAGTTTTTCGTTATGGCCGGTTGCGATGGCCGCATGAAAGGCCGCAGTTATTACAGCGAATTTGCCGCGCAACTTCCAAAAGACACTGTGATACTCACAGCCGGTTGTGCCAAATACCGTTACAACAAATTGCCGTTGGGCGACATAGCAGGCATTCCACGCGTGTTGGATGCGGGACAATGCAACGACAGTTATTCGCTGGTTGTGATTGCATTGAAATTGAAGGAAGTGTTTGGCCTGAATTCAATCAACGAATTGCCAATTGCTTACAACATTGCCTGGTATGAACAAAAAGCGGTGATTGTATTGCTGGCCTTGCTTTATTTGGGTGTGAAGGACATTCACCTCGGGCCAACCTTGCCGGCTTTCCTTTCGCCGAATGTAGCCAAGGTGTTGGTCGAAAGTTTCGGGATTGCTCCCATCGGCAGTGTCGATGAAGATATGAAGTTGTTCCTGCCAAGCCTCGAATTTGGGGGAAAATAGCAGGTTGGTAGGGGAGCCGTTCCCCTATGTAGGTCGCCGATTTTATTAGGCCCGGCAGGTGTTTGGAAATGTCGAAAAACATCACGAACTTTGCGTGGAATAAAAACAAAAAACAAATAAGCATGAAAACGGCAAAGATTATTACCGAAAAAGGGGAGATGAAGGTTGAATTTTTTGAGGAAGACGCACCGCTCACGGTAGCTAACTTTATTAAATTGGCTTCAAGCGGCTTCTACGATGGATTGACTTTCCACAGGGTGATTCCTGATTTTGTAATTCAGGGTGGATGCCCAAAAGGGGATGGCACCGGGGGGCCTGGCTACAAAATTCCATGTGAGCTGGATGGCGGCAACCAGGTTCACGACAGGGGTGTACTGTCTATGGCGCATGCCGGGCGGAATACCGGGGGGTCACAATTTTTTATCTGCCATTCGAGAAGGAATACCGCGCATCTCGACCGTCAACACACCTGCTTTGGAAAAGTAGTGGAGGGTCTCGACGTGATTGATGAAATCCGCCAAGGAGACAAAATCCTGAAAATTGAAGTTTCGGAATAAGTTGACTGCTCTTGAATTCAGGATAAAACCCGGAAAGTTCCCTGCTTTCCGGGTTTTATTTTTGTATTTTCAATTAGCCAAACAAACGCATGCTGTCAATTCAATTTCGAAATGTCATGCATTGTGTTAATGTCATCGTAGGGAATATCGATTACTGGCGCACCTCCATTCTTTTCCCCTGGTTCCGGAACTTTTCTATTCAAAAATGTCCGGGCAAATTCTATGAATCGATTTATATCGGCATATGAAGTCGGGAAGCCAACAGAAATGCGGATTGCACCACGCATTTTACCGATAAAACCGACAAAGTCGAAGTAATCGCCATGTTCCCTGCTCACGAAGTAGGTTTTCAATTGCTCGGGGTTTATCTGATGGTTCAATTCATCAATCCCCGGATTGCAAAAACAACCGGTACGGAATGAAATCAGCCTATCATTGGCGTTTTGTTCCACTTGATGCAAGGGGAATTCCTGCCCAGCCACATCCAAAAAGTTCAACATGAAAGTCCCTCCACGATGTTCGTTGTTGCTAGGGCCATAAAGTTTGATGAGTGGCTCCCCATTCGAATGTTGGAGTTTTTTTAATTCGCTCAATACGAATAAGTTAAGTTCAGTTATCCGTTTGTTGATTATATCAATCCCGATTCCCGAGATAAAGTCCAGCCCGTTTGAAACGGCGGGGATATCAAGGTAATTGATAGTGCCATCTTCAAACCTCCCGTGGTCCTTTTTCAAAAAGTAACCGCAATACGAAACTGCCGACAATGTTATTGTACCTCCTGAAAACCAAGGCTTTTTGAGCTTGTTGAGTTTCGACTTTTTTACCAGGAGGCAGCCAATCCCTGTTGGATAACCGAAAATCTTATAAAACGATATGCTTACAAAGTCGGGGTCGATTTGTGAAAGATCAAGTTTTGATGTGGGGACAAATGCAGCAGCATCCAGGAGCACATCCCAATTTTCATCATGGGCAGCTTTTACCCAACCGAGAGAATGTTGTGCCCCCGAGACATTGGATTGTGCCGGATATGCAAAAAGTTTGTTCACCGTTTCGGGATGCGCTGCAAGGTTCATTTTTAATTCAACATCGTTGATACTCAGGTCCTCGCAGTTTATCCGGCTATAAGTGAATGCACCGCCCTTGTTCCTGCAATATTCGCGTATGCCGTTTACCGAATTGTGGTTGTCGACGGTCAAGAGGAAATGGGAATCCGGACCGAACGGATAACATTCGCCGATAATTCGTAATGCACCCGTGGCGTTAAGGGTGAAAATGCAATCATAATCAGTTGCGTTGAAAAAATTCAGCACTTTTTGCCGGGCTTCATGCTCGAATTTTTCCGATAACAATGAAGCCGGGTTTACCGAATGAGGATTTCCATAGACTTCCTTTTGTAAAAACTTGCAATGCTTTTTTATTAATGATTTCGGGTACAAATGTCCTCCCGTGTAATCGAGGTACACATGTCCCTTTTTATCAAGCCTGCCGTATTCCTTTTTCCTTAGTTTTTCAAAATACTTGCCGTTTCTTTCTTGTTTACCTGTAAATGCAAACCAGTTATTTAGCATGATTATCAGATTTTTATGGATACATGTTCTCGGGAGCTTTTGCTTGACTTTAAAACAAATCATAATGTCTAATGTTTAACAAAATGCACGTTGCGGATCCATCATTTAATAAATAAAAGCTTAAAAACTAATTTGCCTGTTTCCAGTTGTGGATGCAAAAAAAACCGGCAGCTTCTTTTCATTGGCTGCCGATTTCAATACTCTTTCCGCCCTCTTCGGGCTTATGGCCTGATAACGCCTATCGACCCGTTTTCCCCAGCTACAAGTTCAAAAATCTTGTCCGGGTTCAATCCCGGTTCGTCGCGGTGCGAAACGTAAATTATGGCAACTTTTCCCGTTGAGGCGATGGCATTAACCATTTCGGTAAAAATCCGGCTGTTTTCATCATCCAGTTCAATGGTTGGTTCATCGAGGATAAGCAGGGGCGGGTGTTTCACCATGGCACGGGCAGTCATCACCATGCGCTGCTGCCCAATGGATAAGCTTTGAAACGACTTGTGCCTGTAACTTGGATCCAGGCAGCCGAGCCATTTTTTAGCAATGTCCCTTTGCATGTCGCTTGGCTCCGTGTATAGTCCTACCGAATCGAGCAAGCCTGAAATTATCATGTTCTCCACCGATTCGTCGCGCGTGAACTGGTGGGTCATGGACGGTGTAAAATAGCCAATCTGGCGTTTGATATCCCAAATCGATTCTCCTGAACCTTTTTTCCTCCCGAAAAGCACCATGTCTTGCCCGTATCCGCGCGGATTATCGCCTACTATTACCGACAACATGGTGCTTTTACCCGAGCCGTTCGGGCCTTTCAGTTGCCAAAATTCGCCTTTCCGAATTGTCCAGCTGATTTTGTCCAGCACGGGTTTTGCGCCATACCGCACCGAAACCTGGTTCAACTGTACCAGGGGATTGATTCCGGAATGGTTCTCGTCATATTCTTCTGGCAATGTAAATGTATGGTTATCAGAATGCGTACTTTTTGCCTGCAAAAAGGTACCGGCATTTTCAACCGACACAACCTGGTTGTTTTCATCCACGGTCAATACAGTTGGAATGAAGGGCAATAAATCCTGTTTCCTGAAAAAAATCTGGACAAGGAAGGTTGAAGTTGAAATTCTGGCCAATTCATTTGTAATACTATGCAGGGTTTCCTGGTCGATATTGCTGTAAATATCGTCCAAAACCATATATCCCGGCTTTTGGCTGACAAGATATGTGAGCAAGGCTCTCTTCTGCTGTCCGCTCGACATAGAGCCAAGGCTTTGGTTACCAATTGATTTAACAATAAATTTATCGTGCAGGATTTCTTCCCTGATAAGTTTGTCGATGGTAACGGCAGAATGCAATACTCCTTTCAACGAACTAAGGTCTTGGTAATCGAGCAAGAAACTGTTGCTCGTTATTTTATTTATAATCAGGTTTTTATCTGATTTGTTCGATAAGTAAAGTCCAATGCCTTTGGTTTTTTCCATGATTACGGTTCGAATGCTTGTTTTCCGACTGCAAAGATAATTTTCCGGCATGGTATAGCTTGTATATGGAAGATAAAAAATATGGATAAAATATATAATGTGAAGATTATCAATTGGATAATTAAAAGGTCTGTTTGGTTGATTACTCCTGGTTAGGTGGTAAAAACAAATAAATATGCACTAAATGAACATTTTTCCCCTTTCATGTGGTATAAGTTCACAGCCGGAATAGTATCTTTGTAAAAAATGGAGGCAGTATGCAACTTCACGTCAACAATGAAACGGCAATGCTAAAGGCGGTTGTGCTCGGGCAACCGGGATTGAAGCTCCCGACACCCGCCATCGAGGCGGTTTATGATGCCGTGTCGTACGACTCGGTATTGAAAGGCATTTACCCAACTGCAGAATCTGTATCTAAGGAAATGAATGCTTTTGAAAAAGTGCTGCTAAAATACAACGTGCAGATTTTCAGGCCATCGACACTCGAAAGTTGCAACCAGATTTTTGCCCGCGATGTGGGCTTTGTCATTGAGGATAAAATCATTAATTCAAATATAATCCCTGAGCGAGAGGTGGAAAAAGAAGCCTACGGGGTGATTTACGACCAGATTCCCTGCAATAAAATCTTCAATCTACCCGGAAAGGCACATATCGAAGGGGGCGATGTGGTGCTTTACAACGACATTGTTTTCGTGGGTGTTTATACCGCCGAAGATTACCCGCTCCTGAAAACAGCACGTACAAATGCTTATGCCGTAAATTTCCTGGAAGAAATTTTTCCGGCAAAAACTTTCATACCCCTCGAACTGAAAAAACACAACACGGACCCAACCCGGAATATCCTCCATCTCGATTGCACTTTCACACCTGTTGGACACGATAAGGCTATCATTTACAGGGATGGCTTTATTCACGAAAGGGACTTTTATACTTTGGTCGATATTTTTGGCATTGAAAATATCTTTGAACTTACGAACGATGAAATGGTACGGCTCAACGCCAATGTCTTTTCCATTTCGCCCGGTGTGGTCGTGTCCGAACAGCGGTCCGACAGGCTGAACAGGCAACTCGAAGACTGGGGTTTTACGGTTGAGCGGGTGCCATACCACGAAATTTCCAAAATGGGAGGGTCGCTGCGTTGTTCCACCTTGCCGTTAACCCGCAATGATGCCAGTACTAATTCGAACAAAACCCTTGTTAAATCGGAATAATTATGCCCAAGCAAACAGCCCGCACAATTTTGATGGTCGAACCGGTAGCTTTCGGTTTCAACTCACAAACAGCTGTGAATAACTTTTTCCAGCGGAAAAGTGAATTGCAAAATATTGTTGTTCAGCAACAAGCACTTTCCGAATTCACATTGTTTGTGGACAAGCTTCGCGCGAATGATATAAACGTATTGGTGGTGAAGGACACCGCCGAACCCCATACACCTGATTCCATTTTCCCGAACAACTGGATTTCGTTTCATGAGGGTGGACAAGCGGTTTTGTATCCTATGTTTGCCCCCAACAGGCGGATGGAGCGCCGGGATGAAATTATACAATTCATTGAAAACAATGGGGTTGGGATACAAAATGTGGATAATTTTGCTTTCTGGGAAGAAGAAGGCCTTTTCCTGGAAGGTACCGGCAGCATGGTGCTCGACCGGGAAAACAGGATTGCGTATGCTGCCCTGTCCGAACGTACCTCCGAGAACGTGTTTTTATTGTTCTGTTCAACTTTTGCTTACAGGCCGGTGGCTTTTTCGGCAATGCATAGTGTCGATGGCAGGCGTGTCCCGGTTTACCATACGAATGTGGTAATGTCTGTCGCTTCGGAATATGCAGTGGTTTGTGCGGAAAGTATTGACAATCAGACTGAAAGAAAAAATGTTTTGGATCTTTTATCCGAAACTGGGAAAGAGATCATAACCATTTCGGAACAGCAGATGAACTCATTTGCCGGTAACATGTTGCAAGTAGAAAACATGCAGGGTCAAAAATTCGTGGTAATGTCCCAACGGGCTTTCGATTCGTTGAACAATCGGCAAGTTGAACGGTTAAAGTTCTACAATGAGATTATTACGGTTTCCATACCAACCATAGAAGAAATTGGTGGGGGTAGTGTTCGATGCATGATGGCCGAAATATTTTAATGTTCGTAGTGGCCAAAGGAAATAATCATGTAACCCGAAAAAGAAGGGTGATAATTGCTAAGTTCAAATTAATTAAATAATGCGATATGAAAAATGGAAAATTGACAGCAACCAATTTGATGGAACTCGAAGATAAATTTGGTGCACACAATTACCATCCGCTTCCGGTGGTTCTCGAAAGGGGGGAAGGCGTTTATGTCTGGGATGTCAACGGTAAAAGATATTTCGATTTCCTTTCATCGTATTCGGCAGTGAACCAGGGTCATTGCCATCCCGAAATAGTAAAAGCACTTGTCGAACAATCCCAGAAGCTGACCCTTACATCCCGGGCGTTTTACAACAACCGGTTGGGACTTTTTGAAGAATTTATTACCGGGTATTTCGGCTATGACAAGGTGTTGCCCATGAATACCGGAGCCGAAGCTGTGGAGACCGCTATCAAGCTTTGCCGGAAATGGGCTTACGAAAAGAAAGGAATTGCCGAAGACAAAGCGCAGGTTGTGGTTTGTGCTAATAATTTCCACGGTCGAACCACCACTATCATTTCATTTTCTGTCGACACGGATGCGTACCATCATTACGGGCCGTACACACCGGGTTTCATCCTTATTTCGTACAACGACCCCGAAGCGTTGGAAGAATTGTTGAATGAAAATAAGAACATTGCCGGCTTTTTGGTGGAACCCATCCAGGGCGAGGCCGGTGCATTTGTCCCGGACGATGGTTACTTGAAAAGATGTTACGACATTTGCCGGAAAAAAAATGTCTTGTTCATGGCTGACGAAATCCAGACCGGGATTGCACGTACCGGCAAAAGGCTGGCCTGCGATTACGAAAATGTCCACCCGGATATTCTCATATTGGGAAAAGCCTTGTCCGGTGGTGTTTATCCGGTTTCGGCGGTTTTGGCCGACAACGAAATCATGGAAGTAATCCGACCCGGGCAACATGGTTCAACCTACGGGGGCAATCCGGTTGCTGCAACTGTTGCCATTGCCGCATTAGAAGTTGTTGATAAAGAAAACCTTGCTGAAAATGCGTTCAGGCTTGGCAACGTTTTCAGGAACGAAATGGCAAAATTTTGCGAATCATCACGCATAGCTTCATATGCCAGGGGCAAAGGATTGATGAACGCCGTGGTGGTGAACAACGATACAAACCGGAATTTAGCCTGGGATATTTGCATCAGGCTTATGGACAAAGGTTTGCTGGCTAAACCGACCCATACAAATATCATTCGTTTTGCACCTCCTTTGGTCATCTCCGAAGCACAATTGTCTGAATGTGTGAATATTATTGGTGCAACCTTGAATGAATTCGAATGAAAAGCATGCACTCGCTTCTCCTTCGAATGCCATTATGATTTTGGCCTGAGGCTTGGAACAGCCTTGCCGAAACCTCTTTTTTTTGTACTTTTGTGTTTTTAAAATCTCAAAAGTGAATTGAAGTGATAGAAATTATTCCGGCCATAGACTTGATCGATGGGAAATGCGTAAGATTGTCGCAGGGAAATTACGACAGCAAGAAAGTGTATAACGAAAATCCGGTGGAAGTAGCCTCCATGTTTGCCGATGCCGGAATCAAAAGGCTGCATGTGGTCGACCTCGACGGGGCAAAAGCCCAACATATCGTCAATTATAAGGTACTCGAACGCATTACTTCGGCCACCGGCCTGGTTGTCGATTTCGGGGGAGGCTTAAAGTCGGACGATGATTTGAGGATAGCTTTCGAATGCGGTGCCCAAATGGTTACAGGAGGAAGTATAGCCATAAAGAACCCGGAGATTTTCACATCCTGGATCAATAAGTTTGGAGGGGATAAGATTATTTTGGGTGCCGATGTGAAGGATGAGAAAATTGCGGTGGGCGGTTGGCTCGAAACCACCGACATTCAGTTGCTGCCATTCATAGGCAATTACCTCGCAAAGGGAATCGAGAAAGTGATTTGCACCGATATCAGCAAAGACGGTATGCTGCAAGGTCCTTCTATCGAACTTTACAGGAAAATGCTCGCCGAATACCCGGCCATGTACCTCATTGCCAGTGGTGGGGTGAGTTCCATACGCGATATCGAGCAATTGAACGAAGCCGGAATCCAGGCAGTCATCACGGGTAAAGCTATCTACGAAGGGAATATTAAGCTCGCCGAACTCACCCGGTTGATTATTGGGAATTAATCCGGAAATTGGGAAACTGGCAATTTGTTGTATATTTGCCAATACAGGAAATTAAAAAAACACAAAACCAAATATTGGTGGTATTGTTATTTATATTATTGAAAAACAGTAATTTACATTTGTGAAATCTATCAGGAAAAATTATGTTGAAAGAAATTCTATCGGTAACCGGTAAATCCGGATTGTTTAAATTAGTGTCGCAGGGAAAAAACATGTTGATTGTTGAATCGTTAATCGATGGGAAACGAATTCCGGCTTATTCGAAAGACAAGGTTGTGGCCCTGGGCGATATTGCCATTTACACCGGAGATGCTGAAGTTCCACTCGGAAAAGTACTTGAAAATGTGAAAGCAAAAGAAAACGGCGCGAACTGCTCCATCGACCCCAAATCCGATAACGACAAACTTCGCGGTTACATGCTCGAAGTCCTTCCGGATTATGACCGCGACCGGGTTTACCCGAGCGATATCCGTAAAATGCTGGTATGGTACAATATCCTTATCAATGCCGGGATAACAGAATTTTACAAGGAAGAACAGGAAGTAGCCCAGGAAAAGTAAGTCCTTCATTATGAATGTAAAGTCCATTTGTGACCTGATTGAAGAAATAGCTCCCCTGCCATTGCAGGAAAGCTACGACAATGCCGGCTTGCTGGTGGGTGACCCGCAAATGGAAGTTACATCCGTATTGGTTTGCATTGATGTCACCGAAGAGGTAATGGATGAAGCCATATGCAAGGGATGTAATTTGATTGTGTCGCACCATCCGCTGATATTCACTGGGTTGAAGCAACTTACCGGAAAAAACGAAGTGCAGCGTTGTGTGATTAAAGCCGTTCGAAACAATGTGGCCGTGTATGCGGCACATACCAATCTCGACAATGTCCCGGAAGGTGTCAGCGGCCGGATGGCCTCGCTTATCGGACTCAAAAATATGCGGGTACTCCAACCACTTGAAAACAAACTGTTGAAACTCGTTACCTTTGTTCCGCAACTTCATTCGTACACTGTGCGCGAAGCTTTGTTCCAGGCGGGTGCGGGACATATTGGCAACTACGATTCTTGTAGTTTTAATGCCGAAGGTACCGGCACATTCAGGGCCAACGAGCTAGCCAACCCTTTTGTCGGCGAAATTGACAAACTGCATTCCGAACCAGAACTGAGGATCGAGGTGGTGTTACCCGACCATTTGAAGCAAGATGTGGTCGCAGCCCTGTTGAAAGTTCATCCCTACGAAGAACCCGCTTATGACCTTATCCCGCTGGCAAACAGTTGGCAAACAGCTGGAGCCGGAATTGTTGGCGAATTGGAAGAACCCGAGGATGAACTTGCTTTCCTTAACCGGGTGAAAACAGTTTTCAGCCTACCGCTTATCCGGCATACCGCCCTCACAAACAAAAGAATAAAGCGTGTGGCGCTTTGCGGTGGAGCAGGAAGTTCATTTCTTGCGGATGCACTCAAGGCAAAGGCCGACATCTATATTTCGGGTGATTTCAAATATCATGAATTTTTTAACGCAGGGAACAAAATTTTAATAGCCGATATCGGACATTTTGAAAGCGAACAGTTCACAAAAGACATTTTTTATGAGATAATTACAAAAAAAATGCCTACATTTGCAGTCCAAATTTCAGAGACTAAAACCAACCCTATAAATTACTTGTAATCAATATGGCTACAGAAATAAAAGCAGAAAAGGAAATTACCGTTGAAGAGAAGCTGAAAGCGCTGTACGAACTTCAAAAAGTAGTTTCGCAAATCGATGAAATCAAAATCCTCCGGGGTGAACTTCCACTCGAAGTACAGGATCTGGAAGACGAAATCATTGGTTTAAACACACGTCTCGAACATTTCGAAACTGAAATTGCGGATATCATAGCTACTATCGCAAGCAAAAAAAATGAGATAGAAGACGCTAAACTCAAAATTGCAAGATACAAAGAACAGCAGGACAATGTCCGCAACAACCGCGAATACGATAACTTGTCGAAGGAAATCGAATTCCAAACACTCGAAATCGAATTATGCGAGAAACGGATTCGTGAATTCACGGCTGCTTTAGAAAACAAACAAAACGAACAAAAAAATACTTCGTTCCAATTGTCCGAACGCCAGCTCGACCTGGAGCAAAAGAAAGGCGAACTGAACGAGATTGTTTCGGAAACCAAGCAGGAAGAAGAAAAACTCCGGAACACAGCAAAACAAATTGAACTTCTGATTGAGCCGCGTTTGTTGTCGGCCTTTAAACGTATCCGTAAAAATGCACGCAACGGCTTAGCTGTGGTGTACGTACAACGCGATGCTTGTGGAGGCTGCTTCAATAAAATTCCGGCGCAACGCCAACTCGATATCCGCACACGTAAAAAAATTATTGTATGCGAATATTGTGGCCGCATTCTGGTCGACCAGGAATTGGCGGGGGTGGTTTCGCCAAGTGAAATCTAAATAATGGCGGGAATAAATAAAGAAGAGTCTGGGATTAGTTCCAGGCTCTTTTTTTATTTTCCATACATTCGAAATTCCCCCGCCGAGGCAGGCAAGTTGAAAATAGCCAATTCTCAGCAATAGAAATATGTCTCAAATACTTGTATATCTGTTCGTTAGATTGTGTTTTTACATATTTTATTTCTAGCAACCCAAAGATATTCGTTAATTCAATCTATGTTTCAAATAGTTTGCAATAAATTTCCAATTATTGTAATAGATAAATTGAAATAACCAATAACCAATCATCGCCTTCCATTAAATCAGGAAAGGAGAAGGTCTTCCCAACATTCCCTTGTTTCCCAACAGAAGTTTTGTTGATAAGTAAATAGATTTATCAACGACCAAAGAATTTTATCCACACTTCACATTTCTCATTTTTTACACTGTACACTTTTCTGTTTGTCGATTTACAAATGTATTCACACACGTGATTCACAAACGTACAAGAACACATTAAACAGATAAGGAAGAAGCCCAACTTATTTTACAGCTGTATTCAACCTATTTCAGCGCTCAGCGGCATTTTCATAAAAGTGAAGTCACAAATGTACAAAGCCATATTTATATTAAAATTGAAGTATAAATGCTTTGATATTCAGTAAATTAGATAAAATATATAATAAATAGGTTTATCTTGTTTGCCTAAAATATCCATTTTTCCCCTAAAGTACTAACGAATTTTAAAAGTAAACATATAAATATTTGTTTATCAGTAAAATAGTTGCATATATGTAGAATTATACTTTAATTGACATATTACTTGAGATATGGTCTATAAATGCTATAAAACCGAGTGGTTTGTACTGTTCGGGTACCACTAGTTTATATTTTCCCTATATTACAAATGTACGTACAAAAGTAAACCGGAATACAATTGTGATTCGCTTGCATGTGTGAACTAAATTACATATCTTTGTGAATCCAATATCTTTGTGAACTTCACATTAATACTACCTTTATTATGGACGAAAAAGAAAGGATTGAAAGAATAATGCAGAAAGAAGAAATGACTGCTGCTGTCTTCGCTGCCGAAATAGGCATACAGGGCTCTACTCTTTCCCATATCTTGAACGGTCGAAATAATCCGAGCCTCGATGTTCTGAAAAAAATACTGAAAAGGTTCAAAACAATCAATCCAGACTGGCTTATTTTGGGCGATGGAGCGATATATCGTACAGAAAAGCATTCTCAGGCACCCACTTTGTTTGACGAAATAGATGAAAGTTCCAGTAAATCAGTTACTTCAATGCTTGAAAGCGAGAAAAAAAGTGAGCCGCCTTTTTCGATGAACCAGGAAAGAAAACAGCCTGTACCCGAAGCACCGGCAAAACCTGTTATCGAAACTATTCAAAATACCAGTGTAACTCCGGAGCAACCGCCCAAAACTGTACAGAGGATAATTATCTATTACTCCGATAACACCTTTCAGGAATTTGAAGGCAAATAGGCGAATTTACGCAGGTCTCCCCTGATTATGCGCTTCCACGACCGATAGGCTTTGCCTGTGTTGGAAAAAATGTGTACTTTTGCAGCCATATCCACAAAATTTATTTACTTGTATCATTCAACCTAATTGACTGGTAATTAATATACTATGCGCGATGAAGAAATTCATGCTCGATTTAATACTGAAAAGTAACGTGCTCCTGACCAATCAGCATGCACTCCTGATACTTACTTCCGACAACAGGCTTCCGGAAATTCTGCCGGGTCAATTCGCCGAAGTGCGTGTCGACGGTTCGCCTACCACGTTCCTGCGCCGCCCTTTATCCATACATTACGTCGATTATGCGAAAAATGAACTTTGGTTGCTGGTTCAGATCATAGGCGAAGGCACAAAACGGCTGGCAGAGCTTGTTCCAGGAGAAAAAGTAAATGTCATATTACCTTTAGGCAACAGTTTCAGCCTCCCTCAAAACAAATCCGACCGCTTATTGCTGGTTGGTGGCGGGTGTGGAGTTGCTCCCCTGTTGTACTTGGGCTCTTTTTTAAAGGACAGGGGTTACAATAATGTCAATTTCCTGCTGGGTGCACGCACAAGTGGCGACATTCTACAAGCTGAAGAATACCACCGCTTCGGGAAAGTGCTTATCACTACCGAAGATGGTTCGTTGGGGGAAAAAGGTTTTGTCACCCAGCATTCAATCCTGGAGAAAGAAAGTTTTGATCTGGTCTATACCTGTGGGCCAACACCGATGATGAAGGCTGTTGCAGCCTATGCGGCCTCAATTAATGCCCCGTGTGAAGTGTCGCTCGAAAACACCATGGCATGCGGGATTGGAGCTTGCCTGTGCTGTGTGACCGACACGGTTAACGGCCATGTATGTGTATGTACCGAAGGACCTGTATTTAATATCACAAAATTGAAATGGCAGATTTAAAGATTAATATTGGCAAGTTACAATTGAAAAACCCGGTGATGACTGCATCGGGTACATTCGGTTATGGTACAGAGTATTCAGACTTCATGGACATATCGCGAATTGGTGGTATAATTGTAAAGGGGACTACTATTCGTGAACGTCAGGGGAATCCTTATCCACGCATGGCGGAGACTCCATCGGGTATGCTAAACGCTGTGGGACTGCAAAATAAGGGTGTCGATTACTTTGTCGAACGAATTTATCCAACCATTTCGCACATCGATACAAATATAATTGTGAATGTGTCTGGTTCAACCGTTGAGGATTATGTGGCGACAGCCGAGAAGCTGGATTCACTGGAAAAGATCCCGGCTATCGAATTAAACATTTCGTGTCCCAACGTGAAGGAGGGTGGAATGGCATTTGGAACTAGCTGTCCTTCTGCTGCTCAGGTAGTTAGGGATGTGCGAAGAGTGTACAAAAACGAACTTATTGTTAAGCTTTCGCCAAATGTGACGGACATTGCCGAGATTGCAAGGGCTGTTGAAGCCGAAGGAGCCGATTCCGTGTCGTTGATAAATACCCTTTTGGGAATGGCAATCGATGCAGAGAAGCGAAAACCGGTATTGTCGACTGTAACAGGTGGATTATCCGGACCGGCAGTGAAGCCTATCGCCTTGCGTATGGTTTGGCAGGTTGCCCAGGCCGTGAAAATTCCTGTGATAGGTCTGGGAGGAATAATGACAGCTGCCGATGCAATCGAATTCATGTTGGCAGGTGCCTCGGCTGTTCAGATTGGGACGGCAAATTTTATCGATCCGACAGTTTCGGGAAAAATAATCGATGGTATTGAAGATTATTTGGTTCGCCACGGTTACCAAACTGCGAGCCAGATTATCGGGGCGCTGGAGTATTAATACCCGGCCTTTTTTCTTGCATTTGTATTGCCCTGTTGGGCAGGACCGGGTCTTGGAACTAAGCACCAGTATCATAACTTCCCGCTGTTTATAGCAAGGTACATCTTCAAGAATTATTCCTACCAAGGTGCAAGCCCGTATTTCGCGGATGTTATTGCAGGAAATAATTTCTTTTGTTTTCCAGTCAGGGGAATAAACCGTATCCCGGGTTGCCCCGGTTCTTGCAATGGTTTTATCAACATTCAATATGACATTAGACCAGGTTTTGGCGGAATTGAACAGCTTGTCAACAACCGCGCATTTAGCCAAACTGGAACATTTCGGAATAAATAGTGCAAATGCACTTGGGATTAAGGTTCCGGATATTCGCCAGTTGGCAAAAAAGATTGGGAGAGACCACGATTTGGCATTAGGGCTCTGGTCGACAGGAATACACGAAGCCCGTATGTTGGCGTCGATGGTTGAAGTGCCCGAATCGGTTGCAGAATCACAAATGGATGCTTGGGCAGCCGATTTCGATTCGTGGGATTTATGCGATGCGACTTGCGATTTGTTTGGGCGGCTGCCATTTACAGTAACCAAAATCGAAGAATATTCGCTCAGGGACGAGGAGTTTGTGAAGCGTTCGGCCTTTGCAATGATGTGTGAACTATCCTTTTATTCCAGGAAAACGGAAATAGGGCTATTCAAGAGGTTTTTCGAAATCATTGAACGCGAGGCCTGGGATAACCGGAACTTTGTGCGGAAGGCGGTTAACTGGGCTTTACGGCAGATAGGGAAGCGGAACGAAACGCTGCGGT
>DATGXD010000114.1:0-23814 GCA_035299105.1 Paludibacter sp.
CCGGCAGTAGCAATTTTTTCCAGGATTTCGGAAGGTTCAAGTGTGCATTCCTTTATCAGTGTTGACGTTCTATCAATCGTTTCGAGCCACTCATCGCCTTCCACATCGATAAAAACAGCCGGCACCTTGTAGCCCGAAGCATCCACTGTTTCATCTATTTTAATTACTTTGCCGGATACGGACGAATGCACATTGGCCGAAACAAAACCGGCCGACCGGCCAATGAGCTGGCCTGCCTTCACCAAATCGCCGACAGCAACCACCGGGGTGGATGGAGCTCCGATATTTTGCGACAGCAGGATTGCAACTTGCCTGGGCAACAATGCATCTTGTATTTTTTGACCGGCAGAAAATTTATTATCTTTGGGATGGACACCGCCCATTCTGAATGTTTTCATACACTTAACAAATCGGATTATTATTTCAACTTACCACTTCCAGAACCGGGTTACCAGACCGGACTTCCGCTTTGCGGGGTGGAAAATTTATTTCGGTAATTGCGGCCGAGGGACAAACCGCCACACATTTCCTGCAAATCTTACATTTCCCGGCATCGATATATGCCAGGTTCTTGTCCAAGGTTATTGCCCCGTATTCGCAAGCATCCATGCACTCCGAACAGCCTGTACAAGCGACACTACATGCCTTTCTGCCCGACACCCCTTTATCCTTATTGACACAACCTACATATATCCGGCGTGATTTCGGACCTTTTTTACGCAATTCGATGATTATTTTCGGGCAAGCTCTTACGCAGGCACCGCAGGAAGTACATTTCTCTTCAACCACCTCGGGCAACAAGGTATCCGGATTGATATGAATGGCATCGAACTTGCAGGAAAGCTCGCAATCGCCCAATCCGAGACAACCCCAGGAACAGGCTGTTTCGCCACTATACAAGTTATGGGCAATGGCGCACGAACTTGCCCCATCGTACCGGTTTGTGCGTGGACGCACATCACAGTTTCCATTACAGCGCACCACTGCAACCGTAGGCTCGGTCGTTACTGCCGTTTTGCCCAAGGTGGAAGCTACTTTTTGCATGGTGGGATTCCCACCCACAGGACATACCAAACCGGCTAATGTTCCAGCATTCACGCATGCGCTGGCAAAACCCCGGCATCCCGGGAATCCGCATCCCCCGCAATTGGCAGCCGGCAACAGCGCTTCAACTTCAGCAATCCGCGCATCTTCGTGGACATGGAATTTCCGGGAAACAAAATATAGAATTACCGCCGAAAAAGCACTAACCAAAACCAGGGTAATTAAGGAAATAAGCATTAGATTCATTGTACAGGATTTTCGGGTTTCATGAAGGTGGAATGGGCAGGACTATTCGGCTTGTTCCTTCCGTATGTCGAACTGGAACTTCGATTTCATTTTATTATTGAACAAAGCGAGGACACCGTAATAGGGAACCAGGATTCCAAGTGAAATAATGCCGGAATAGACTTCGTTTGAAATATAGAACTGGAGTAGATACAAGGAAACAAGGATTAGCAGGAAAGGAATGACAAAAGCCAACAGTACCGCCAACATCCCCATGGATTGCCTACCCGTTAAAACTACTTTTTCCCCGACTGCAAACGAAGTTTCCCGGCTTTCGACATCAATGTATTTCTCGGCCATGTCGGATGCTGTGCATGCACTCTTCGCATGACAACCGCTACAAGCAGATTGCTGCGTAATCATTACCCGGACTTGAGTTCCTTCGATATGATTTACGATTCCAGCATGTTCGATTATTTTACTCATTTTGTAATGTATAGATTGCAAGCCGAAGCAAAAATACAGATTATTTCCGGTTGTATCAAACAAAAGATGCAGGAAAATACATTTAACAAGCGTAGTTCGGTATAGCCTGAAAAACGTTCCCCCGTTCGCCCGCCGCGGCAGCGAACAAAGAGTCATACTTTTTGTTTTAAAATCAAAACGCAAGGTGCAGGTTTGCCCGCCTCAGAATGGCAGATAAGCAGTCCAGAGCTTTTGCCGGGTATGATTTCCCGCCATGCCCAAACCGTTTGATTCCGGTAAAATTCAGAATGCTGGAAGTGCTTGTATTAATCTGCTTGAATTTTGACAGTTAAATTCTGTCGCACAACAAAAATCTTCATATCTTTGACGAATAAATGTTTATGCCATGTAAAGTTATTTGCAAAGAACACTCCCTAATTCCGCTGCCATGAAAAAAATTACCGTCAAATCATTGATTTCAAGCCTGCAACATGTGGCACAACGCTTCCCGTTTGTGTTGATGTTCATCATTTCACTGTCATGCTGCCTTTTTCTGGATGTAAACAAACACGACTTGGACATTCCTTCGCGCGTATGGGTGTTTTTCGCCCTGGGAACAGGCTTGAGCATGGTAATCGCATTGCTGACCGAAGAATTGGAAAATGTGTTCCTGAAAACCGGGATTAACCTGTTGTTTGTGGTTTTGCTGCTTATCCATGCGTTCACATTGCCCGACAAACTACTGCAATACCATTATTACCAACAAATTATCCTCGGCGGGGCATTTATACTTTCGGCATTTGTGATTTCATTTTTACGGCGCGGCAACGATATTCCGTTTTGGGAATTCAGCAAGACTGCGGTTCTGCAACTTATCATCGCTTCTGTTTTTGCCCAGGTGCTCATGCTGGGTTTGAGCCTGGCTGTATTGTCGCTGAAAGAGCTTTTTTCCATCGATATCAAGGAAACGGTTTATGCCAATATTGCCATTTCGTGTTTTGCCTTGTTCGGCCCGGTCTATTTTATGGCGAACATCCCGGCCGGGGCTGGGAAACGGAAACAAACATTCACTTTCCCGACTTTCCTGAAAATCCTGGGCTTGTACATTTTCCTGCCTCTCCTGGCCTTGTACTCACTCATTCTATACGTCTACCTTGTCCGGATAATTGCCAGTTGGGAACTTCCGAACGGCTGGGTGTCGACCCTTGTTTCAATATTGGGGCTGGGGGGATTCCTCACCATGTTCGTGCTTTACCCGTTGCAGGTCGAGAACCAAAACAGGACCGCAAGGCTTTTCGCACGCTATTTCCCCTTGTTTTTAATTCCACTCCTGGTACTGATGTCAGTCGGGATTTTCCGCAGGTTGGCCGATTATGGAGTTACCATCAACCGTTGCTATGTGTTGTTGCTCAACCTGTGGTTGTACGGCATCTGCATTTACCTTTTCATTTCCCATTCGAAGCACCTGAAATGGATTGTCGTTTCATTTGTTTTGGTGGCATTTACCAGTTCCATGGGACCCTGGAGCGTGTTCAGCGTCACAAAAAGAGTCTTGTTCGCCGAAACAAAACAACTTATGGCAAATGCAGGGCTGGTGAAGGATGGGCATGTTGTGGATAACTCCAAAAAAAACATAGCTGTCGATAGTATGGCGGCTTCGTCGATAATTGAAAAAATAAGCTATGTGACTTCCACCTTCGGGGTAAAAACATGGCAACCTCTTTTTACCTTCAATCTCGGGAAAAAAACCGAAACCGATTTGGATGCCTACCTGGGATTGACCAACGAATCGCCCGAAGTCCATTATTTCTATGCCGAAATAAAAGCCACTGCAAATACAGAGGACATTGAGGAATACCGCTGGTTTGGGGAATTGAATTATTCCATGGGGGCTAAAAAAATATTCGAATCGGAGAATTGGAAAATCGTGCTTGACGAAACCACCATACAAACTTTCAAAGAAAAGAGCGATACACCTTTTGTCGAGATACCGCTAAAGGACAAAATCAAGTACTTGATTGGAAGAAACCGGAAGAGCAACCAGTTTGCTAAACCTGAAATGACTTTGTCTGGACCTGATTACAAATTGATTTTGAAAAATATTTCAGGTTCCGAGAACGACTCAATCACTATCACCGCCGTCAGCTTCCAGTTGTTCTTGAAGTAGGGGGAACACTTATCGCTTTTTACAAAACAAAATAATTTCATATGATTCAGATTAAATACAGCTCATTAGCCGAAGCAGCTGGCAAAGGAATGGATGAATTCATCCAGGTTATCACCGATGCATACCTGGATGCCTTGGGTGGAAAACTTACGGCCGAAAACATGCCGTTGCTCAATGGTTCGCAACATACCTTGCTCGCATTCAGGTTCTTCCACGACGAAATGAGCGATGGCGGTTTCGTGCAACTTATCCAGAACGGGTACGGCGGGTATATTTTTGGAAATCCCTTTGCCCGCGCCATCAGGCAATTTGGTGCTACCGAACTGTCGAAACTGATTTACAAGGCCAAGGAGATTTACGATGCCAACAAGGCCGAACTGGAACGCGAAACCACCGAAGAGGAATTCAATGCGCTGTATGTGGATTTTGAAGTGTTCGACGAACTCGAAGAAACCTATTTCGACATTGAAGAGGGGCAAACAGCCATTATTGCAGCCTATGTCGACGACCACTTGTCCGATTTTGTGGAAGTTGTCGACATCCCGAACACCTGACCCATTGGAATTCGACAGCTTTGGCAAAACAGCCCAAAACCGGAATCGTTTTTTTTAATCCCTACGCCTGAAAATCCTCCTTTTCATAATGGCAAACCAGTTTGTGGCACGCAGCAGGAGAAGCACGATAAGCGGGAAACTGGCAATGTTGAATACCTGGGCTGAGTATGAGAAGGCGAACAAGGCACATACAAGCAGCAGCATGTTCACAATCTGGTAGTAAAACAAAACCTCACGAAAGGACCTGAACCAGACAAGAACCGCCAGCGCCAGATTCAATGGATTGAGCCACAGCAGGTTCAAGTTCATTTTCACCAGAGGATGTACGGAGAAAACCATGAGGTAGAAAGCAATGCAACCACCAATGCCGGTGAGTGCCAGCAAAGCCGAGTCGAAAGGCTTGTAGATCCGTTTGCGGTATACATCGTAAATCGTAATGAGGACACCCACTATTAAAAGCAGGATTGAAAAAAAGGCGGGTTTGAAAAACCAATAGGACTCTTCTTCATTTTCAGGAAGCTTGTCGACCAGGATTTTTTTCTCGTTGCTCACCAGCCTGTATGTCGATTTTGGAGTAACCACGGTTGCATCCTGGATTTCACCCATTAGCACCTCGGGCAGGAACATGCTCTCGCTTCCCGTTGCCATGCGGTCGGCTTCGAGTCCGAAAATAAGGTCGATGCCAAACTTCAGCCAGGTGTCGTTGCCCACATATTGCGCCACCCACTGCCTGAAGGTTTTCGATTCAGCGGTAGCCGAAAACCTCACACGCCCGCGCATTGCTTCAACTATTTTGTCGCGTGGGCGGGTGGAACAGTTGTCGAAAATGAAGTTATAACGGTATACGCGGTTTTCAGGCTTGTAGTTTTCCTCCAACATGCGGATAAGGCTTTTCCTTTCGTCCGGTGTCATGTTCAGGGGTTGTTCCCACACCATTGAATTCCGGGCCGCATATTCAGGCAGGAAATAATTTGTCTCGTAAACACCTAATTGATAATCAGTTTCGCCCTTCATGAATTTATAATAGAACCCATCGGTGTCGAAATTGAAAATACCATAGTTAAAAACAAGGTCGATCCCGTTCTGCGCATCTTTGACACGAATGGCAGTATGCCCGAACTTCGCATACACTTCTTTTCCCGGCGAGCAGGTAATCAGGCTTACAATGGCAGAATCACTTATGGAAAATGGCTGTGCAAAACTATTCGTGAGGAAAAGGATTGCAAAAATCGACAAGAATGTTTTTTTCATAAGGAAATGAAAAATGTGATAACACAAAAGTAATAATTTAATTGTGGAAAATACCACCCCTCGTTTTTTTTGTGTTTTTTAATATTGAACTAAATTAACTTGCCTAGGAAAACCACTGGAAAGGACAAGCTTAAAAACATGTTTTTGTCCCTCCGGACAGGTGTTTTTACGGCCATTTGGTTCATTTATTTCGAAAAATCACTAAATTTGTGCTTTATAACACTGTTGTTAAACATATTTTCATTGAATTCATGGCTAAAAAGCATGTCTCCACACTTAAGCCCATAGAAGAAATCATGTCGGTATGGGATGTACTTACACCGGATGAGCGCCAGTTCGTCAAAAACAATTACACGACACACCGCTTCAAGAAAAATGAAATAATCCACTGCGAGGGTGACACCCCCACGCACATGATGATATTGGCCAGCGGGAAAGTGAAGGTGTATAAGGAAGGGGTCGGAAGCAGGCTGCAAATCATCCGCATGCTGAAGCCCGGCGAACACTTCGGTTACCGGGCCATTATTGCAAACGAAACCTACAACACGAATGTCATGGCCTTCGAAGCATCGGTGGTTTACATGATCAAGGCGAGCATTTTTTTATCCATACTCCGGCACAACAACGCATTCTGTTACCGTTTCCTCGAAGAAATGGCAACCGACCTTGCCGCTTCCGATGCCCGCGCTGTGAACCTGACGCAAAAACATATCCGCGGACGATTGGCAGAAGCCTTGCTTTTGCTGAGGAAAAACTACGGGTTGGAAGAGGATGGCGCAACCATCAGTATCTACCTCTCCCGCGATGATTTGGCCAACTTGTCGAATATGACCACTTCGAATGCCATCCGCACGCTTTCGAACTTTGTGAACGAGCATATCATCACCATGGACGGGCGTAAATTGAAAATCATTGATGAAGAAAAACTTATCAGGGTGAGCAAGATGGGTTGAAAAAACATAGCCCGCATCCAGCTGTTCTACTAATTGATACTAAATTGCAAGCCCGGAACAAACAACTTCACCCGAAGACCAGTTTTATAACCACCAGTTAACTGTTTTTATCCGACACATCAACAAGGACATATGACTGCTTCTGAAATTCATGCCACATACAAATCGGCAATTCACTTCCTGTCGTTGGGGCAGATGAAGAACGCTTTCGACCAGACCACTTTGCTGGCAAACGAATTGCAGATTGGCGAATACACGGACAGGCTGAACGAATTGCAGCAAAATTACCGCTACCTACTGCATTACTATATCAGCGGCGTTGAAGACCCGCAACGGAAACTGGTATACAACAAACTGGTGGCCAGGACATTCACACTGGATTCCGAACTTCAAGAAGAACTTTTATTGAGGAATTCGACCAATTTCGAATATACGAGGAAACGGTATTTCCCGCACAACCGCCGCCACGCATCAACCTCCGACTTGTTCGACACCCTCAAACATTACCACTCCCAATCGCTCATACTGGCCACCCTCGATGACAGGCACGAAGTGGAAATCAAGCGGTTGCGGACAAACTACGAGCTGCTGCTCCCTGAACTTTTCAATGCCTTTTGGCTATCATCGAAATACCGCACGGAAGAAAAAAAACTTTTCAGCCAGGTGCTCGACGAAAACTACCCCGGCTGGATTGAAAAAACCTTGCTGGTTTCTGCCCTGACGCTGAACCTCTGGCGCATGTTCGACGAAACGAAGTTGATGATGCTTTTCGATGCATGCCTGTTTCCCGACCAGCGTGTCAGGCAGCGGGCATTGGTGGGCGTTTGCTTCATCTTGGCGCGTTACAACCAGTTTTTACCTTTCTTCCCTTCCGTGCGCAACCGCCTGGTACTGCTCGCCGACGACAGCCACATTGCCGAGAACTTCCAAAACATTATCATGCAGCTTATCGGGACAACCGAAACCGACAAGATTTCGAAGAAAATGCGGGAAGAAATCCTGCCCGAAATGATGAAGATTTCGCCCCTGCTCAAGGACAAAATGGACACCGACAGCTTGTTGAACGCCGACGAGTGGGGCGAAGAAAACCCCGACTGGCAGGAAATACTGGAACAAAGCGGGGTTTCCGATAAATTGAAGGAACTCAGCGAACTCCAAATGGAAGGCGCGGATGTGTACATGAGCACTTTCTCGCTGCTGAAGAATTTCCCCTTCTTCTCTGAGTTCACGCACTGGTTCATGCCTTTCGACCCGGACAACTCTTCAGTGAATGAGCTTTTCGGCCCGGAAGAAAAATCCGTGTTGCCATCCTTCGTTAACAGCGTGCTAATGTGCAATTCCGACAAATATTCTTTCTGCCTGAGCATCCTTCAAATGCCTGAATATCAACGCGAAATGCTAAAACAATCGTTCAAAATGGAGGCTGACCAAATGGATGAAATGACACGCGAGGAAGCCATACTTTCCCCCAGCCTGGTTTCGAAGAACATCTCCAAACAATACATACAGGATTTGTTCCGTTTCTTCAGGCTGCACCCGCAACATGCCGATTTTTCCGACATGTTTGCCTTCACGTTGCTCATGCACCGCTCGTTCCTGTTCGACATACTGGCCGCCGGCAAAGAATTCAAAATGAATATTGCGGAATATTATTTCTCGAAAAGCCTGTATGCCGAGGCACTTGAGTTGTATGAAGAAATCCAGCACGATTCGCCCCCCACGGCAGCCTTATACCAGAAAATGGGGTATTCATACCAGCAGTCCTCGCAACTGCCAAAAGCAATCGAAGCATATGTGAAGGCCGATATTATCCAGCCAAACGACTTATGGACTATCCGGAAAATGGCTCTTTGCTACCGTTTGTCGGGCTTCTACGAAAAAGCCCTCGAGTTCTACCAGCATGCCGATTTCCTGAAACCAAACCAACCCTCCATCCTGCTGCAAATCGGGCATTGCTACCTTGAACTCGGGAAATACAAGGAAGCATTGAATATTTACTTCAGGCTCGATGCCGAAAACGACGGGAACGTAAAAGTTTGGCGTGCCATAATATGGTGTGCATTCGTGTCCGGGAATATAAGCCAGGCGGATTATTACATGGATAAAATCCTCGACAATAAGCCCAACGCACACGATTTCCTGAACGCAGGGCATATTGCATGGTGCAAAAACAACTTGACACAAGCCGTGGAACTTTACCGGGAAAGCCGCGACTTGCAAGGCAGCACTTGGGAACAATTCCAGGAGTCTTTCAAGGATGACAAGCCTTATTTGCTGGCCAACGGAATAGAGGAAGACGAAATACCCCTGCTGCTCGACGAACTGCAGTTCGAGGAATAAATGCTCAAAGCCTGCAACCCAGGCCCCATTCGATAAATTCGGCCTTGTAAAGGTGGGTTTTCAGCCCAAGCGAAAGGAACAGGTTCTTGGCCAGGAGGTATTTCAACGAGGCACGGGTATACAGCCATCCGTTTTCCTTTTCAATGTCGTAAGGATAAATAAAGCCTTTGTCCAGAATGCTGGATTTGGCAGTGGCATAAGGCTCCAGGTTGCGGACCGGGTTGTACAAGTACAAGCCGGCATGGATTCCGGCCGCCAGTTTCCCTATTATTACCTCATGCTGCCAGGAGATTCCCACCCTGATTTTATTTGCCAACACATTGGAAGTAATATAGGTGAATTTATAGGCGGTAGTATTTCCCGATGCCCTGGCGGCGCTATTAACTTCACCATACACACCGTCGTAAAACGCATCAAAGCCTATCCCTGTGCGGTAAAAGTTGGTAAGCGGGTAAAATGCGGCCAAAGTCACCGACCCGATGGGGAAAAACTTGTTGTCCTTGAAATACAATTGGCGGGTTCCACCCGAAAGGACCATGTCAACAGCCCACCGCCTTGGGATATTCCCGATATCTCTTCTTTTCGGGCGTTTAAAATCCTTGTAATCCGGCATGTACTTCAACCCCACACCGCAGTTCAGCATGTTTATCCCCGAATTTGGCTGGTAGAAACTCCCGTTCGAAACATGGTTCCAGCCCGCATCACCCGTGAGGCTTAGCCCATATTTCAACGGGATATCCACATTCAGGCTTCCTGCGAAATACACGTTCAGGTGCGAACCTATGGCTGCATTGCTTCTATCGAAAACAATATTCCCCGATGCATCGTAGGCAATAGCATCGTGGAAAGTCTTCGTAACATAACTGACACCTGCACCGGGTTTAATGTAAATGCTTATTGCCCTTGTTTTGACGATGGGGAATTTGAGGTATGGATAAACAGCCCATACGTTGCCAAGCGTATCCGGGTTGCTCAAACTCAGGTACACGGCTCCCAAGCCTACTTTTGGGAAACCCAGGTATTGACTCCAGGGTTTCTTGCCCATGGTTTGCCATTCGAGCGCCACCTCCCCGCCAGTTACAGGACCTTTTATAAGGTTTGCAATATGCTCGGTATGTTTTAATATATTGCCCTGAATGTATTCTGCCTTGATTTCATAAAACTGGTTTGACTGAGCCCAGCTTCCAACACACGATAAACCCGAAAGGAAAAGCAGTATCCCTTTTTTCATGCTCCTACCGGTAAAACTAATTTTCGATTCAATATTTTTGGTTACCTTTGACAGCGCAAAAGTAGTAAAAAAAACGACAAGTAACCAACCGCTGCTTTTGCCAAACTGCGGTTCAATAATTACATGTGATTCAGTATGTTTTCAATCTTCAGGAAAGAACTCCGCGCCTTTTTCAGCAACGCCACCGGCTACATTGCCGTGGGGATCTTCTTGCTGCTCATGTCCTTGTTTTTGTGGGTAATACCGGGCGAATACAATATATTGGATGCCGGCTACGCCAATGCCGACGGGCTTTTTTACCTGGCTCCCTGGTTGTTCCTGTTTCTATGCCCTGCCGTTAGCATGCGGCTTTTTGCAGAAGAAAAGCAAACCGGAACGTGGGAAACAATAGCCACAAAACCTATCAGTTATTTAGACATTGTAATTGGCAAGTACCTGGCGGCCTGGTTATTGGTTGTCATTGCGCTTATACCAGGCATAATCTATTACATCTCGGTTTCATACCTGGCCGAACCGCAGGGAAACGTGGATTCAGGTGCATTCTGGGGTTCGTACGCCGGGCTGTTCCTGCTTTCGGCAATATATGTTTCTATCGGCACATTCACATCTTCGCTCTCAAGCAACCAAATTGTTTCGTTTGTCGTGGCTGTGGTTTTAAGTTTTTCCTTTTATTACGGCTTCGAAGTCCTGGCATCCTTTTTCCAATCGGGCAAAATCATCCAACTGTTGGAAAACGCAGGAATCCATGCCCACTACAAATCCATGAGCCGGGGGGTAATCGATTCGCGCGACTTGGTTTACTTCGGATTTACAACAATTGCTTTTTTAAGCCTCACTGTTTGGAAAATAAAGAAAAAACAAAGGAATCTCGGAGCATAAATCCAAAAAGAATATGGACAAACCATTAATATTAATCACAAACGATGATGGCGCCGATGCCCGTGGCATTGAAGTGCTGACCCGCCTGATGTGCGAAATAGGCGATGTGGTTGTGGTGGCACCCGACGGGCCCCGCTCGGCGCAATCGAACGCGTTGACCGTCACGCACCCGGTACGTTTCAAGACACTCGAAGAAAAGGATGGGCTGAAACGTTACAGTTGTTCCGGCACACCCACCGATTGTGTGAAACTGGCTTTGAATGCCATCGTTGACCGCCGCCCCGACCTGATTGTATCCGGCATTAACCATGGATCGAACTCGGCCATCAACGTTATCTATTCAGGAACAATGGGTGCGGTACTCGAAGGTTGCGAAAACGGCATCCTGTCCATTGGTTTCTCCATTAGCAGCCATTCGTGGGATGTCGATTTCAGTAATTTCGAACCATACGTGTTGCAGGTTGCACGGCAGGCGCTTGCCCATGGTCTGCCCGACCGCACTTGCCTGAACGTGAATGCCCCGAATGGCGAAATTGCGGGCGTCCGTGTTTCGAGGCAATGCAACGGGCAATGGGTCAAGGAATTCGAGAAACGAACCGACCCCCAGGGACGGGCCTATTTCTGGCTCACCGGTTATTTCGAAAACCATGAGCCGGAAGCCGAAGACACCGACGAATGGGCATTGCTGAACGGCTACATTTCCATTGTCCCGACCAAAATAGACCTGACTGCCTACGATGCCATTCAAGGGGTCGGAGGCTGGGAATTCAAGACTTGAATTTCACCGGGTCAAAACCAGTTTTTTCTAAAAACACTGTTTATCAAACACATAGCATGTCGCGATTCAATCGTTTTATCTACGGGTTTATTCCCGGCCTGATATTGCCGGTAGTATTTATTTGGGTTTATCTCAACCGGTTTTACCCTGGCGATTCGACTTTTCTAGAAACCATCAGGCAGCTCTATCCGGGCATGATCCTGGGAAAATTGCTCATGCTGTCGATTATGCCCGACCTGATACTGGTTTTCGCATTCTACAAGTCCGACAGTTTCAAGATTGCATCCGGTTTCATGGTCGGCGGGATTCCATACCTGATTGCCAGCATCTTTATGCTGTAAAACTAACCATTAACCATTCAACACCAACCATTAATCCATGCGTTATTTTATCATTGCCGGCGAAGCCTCGGGCGATTTACATGCTTCGAACCTGATGCGCGAACTGCGGAATGCAGACCCGGAAGCCGAATTTTGCTTCCTGGGCGGCGACCTGATGCAGGCACAAGGTGGGAAAATGATACGGCATTACCGGCAAATGGCTTTCATGGGCATTGTGGCGGTGCTGAAAAATGCACGGACAGTGCTGGGGAACTTGCGCGATTGCAAGCAAGCCATTCTCGATTTCGAACCCGATGTGCTGATTTTGGTCGACTACCCGAGTTTCAACCTCCGTGTGGCGCGTTTCGTGAAGGAAAACCTTCCGATTCCGGTTTTTTATTATATTTCCCCAAAACTTTGGGCATGGAAAGAGTACAGGATCCGGGATGTGAAACGCTATGTCGACAAGATGTTTACCATCCTGCCGTTTGAAACTGAATTCTACAATTCATACAACTATCAAGTTGATTATGTAGGAAATCCATCGGTCGATTCGGTTGCTTCGTATCAAGGTATTTCCCAGTCGGATGCCGGATTCTGCGCATCACATGGCTTTCCCCAGAAGCCGATCATTGCCTTGTTGCCCGGCAGCCGCAAACAGGAAATTTCGAAATGCCTCGGACGAATGATTGAAGCAGCCGGAAAGTTTACCGATTATCAAACCGTTATTAGCGGGGCGCCTGGAATTGACCCCGGGTTTTACAAACCGTTCCTGCAAGCCGGGAACCTGCATATCGTTTTCGGACAAACTTACGAATTGCTCCGGCATTCGAAAGCTGCCATTGTAAATTCGGGAACGGCCACACTCGAAACAGCGCTAATCGGGACACCCGAGGTGGTGGTTTACCATGTTGCTTTGGGTCGGTTCGGTTATTGGCTTAAGGATATGGTGATAAAGGTGAAATACATTTCGCTTGTCAACCTCATACTGGGGAAAGAAGCTGTGAAAGAACTGGTTGCCCATCTATTCACGGTCGGGAACCTGGTCGAAGAGCTGGACTTGATACTCAACAACGGCACATACCGGAACAAAATGCAGGAGGATTATTCCCGGTTGAGGCAAATACTGGGCGAACCCGGGGCGGCAAAACGGGCTGCGGAGGGAATGGTGGGGGAATTAAAAAAATAGCACTTAATATCGACTTATATAGATTTGTTTGTAAATTTGCAAAAGTTGTTAAGTTTCAACCAAATTCAACGACCAAAATTTACTTTATAAAACAATGGAACACAATTTAATATGATCTATTATTCCAATCTCCGGAAGAAAATGAAGGTTGAAACCTTAAATGGCAATGCTGAGGATTTGGCTTATTTTACGCATTATCTACATAATCATAGAGATATTGTTTCAAAGACCTATGAGAAAAGGGCAAAAGACTACTTTCAACTCCTTAACGAAAGTAATTGCATTGTGGCCGAAACAGAATTGCAGGCAATGCTACCATTAAAATGGGATATTCCCTTTCCTGCGCCTGAAAACCCTGAATTTACGTTTGTCGACTTATTCGCTGGCATTGGAGGTTTTCGTATCCCTTTGCAAGAATTGGGTGGGAACTGTGTGTTTTCATCTGAATATAATTACCATGCCCAAAGAGCATATGAATTGAATTTTGGGGAAGTTCCATTTGGCGATATAACAAAATTCAACACTGATTTGGTGCCACCACACGACATCCTCTGTGCCGGATTCCCCTGCCAGCCATTTAGTATTTCAGGAAAAATGAAAGGATTCGAAGATACGAGGGGGACATTGATTTACCATGTTTTTGAAATCATTGAAAAGCACCAACCTAAGGTTGTATTCCTTGAAAATGTCAAACATTTGGTTTATCATGATAACAAAAGAACATTGTCGGTAATCACCCAGCATTTGGAGGAGTTGGGCTATAGGGTTTCAAAAAAAGTATTAAACGCTTCTGACTTCGGTTTACCTCAAAATCGTGAAAGAATTATTATCATAGGACATAAAAACCTAAAATTCGATTTCTCAAAAATAAAAAAAACACCAAAACCCACTCTTAAAGACTTTTTAGACAAAGAAAATGATTTTGAATATTTGGAAGAACCGTTTACGATATTAGAGTCCCAGAAAATGCAGGATTCTGGATTAGTTTTCGCCGGTTATCGTAACAAGACAATTCGGAAAGCAGGAGTAAGACCTGGAACCGAACATTTGTCACGAGTTCACAAACAACCAAACAGGATTTATTCTACAGAAGGAGTTCATCCCGCACTGCCATCGCAAGAATCCTCAGGAAGATTCTGGATTTGGCACGAAGGAGCCGTAAGAAAGCTCACAATTCAAGAATGCTACCGAATAATGGGTTTTCCCCCTGAGTTCATTCTATTAAACAACAAGGCTGAACTTTACAAACAAATCGGAAATTCGGTAGCAATTCCAATGATAAAAGCCGTTGCTGAACAAATCAAAATCCAACTACTAAAAGATAATTTTCAAAATGGAACCACTAAAATTCCTTGAGATTACATATAACGAATCAATGCAGCTTGTTGGTTCTGATAATGAGATAAAATCAGATCTCGACAGGTCTATTGCAACTCATTTAGGTGAAATACTAACACGGTCGGAATCTGCAAAAGCAGTAATAACAGTTATCCTGACTAGTGCAGTCTATAAAATATTCAATCCCGAGCAAGACATCAGAAACCACCAAACAAGTATTCCAAACGGTTATTCGGGTAGGACATTCGATTCAAAATATATTACGCCTTTTTTGAAAAACGTAAAATTTCCTGCCATGGCTGAAAGCGGTTGGCTAACTCGGTCCTTGGAACAGAAAGTTCCTTATGATTCAAATTATTCAGGGGCAATCAGACCAGATTCATTGAAAACCGCATTTTTAGAAACCATTGCATTTATCCAAAAAGGTAAAAACATCGACAAATTGCTAAGTTTTCTGATTCAAGGTTTAATAATCCAACGAAATTCCCAACAAATTGATTTGGCAAAACCCCACAATCTACAAATTGTTTCAATCATTAATCTGTTATCCAAACACTTTGAAGCAAGATATTCTGCCGAAGGAGCATCTCGACTGCCTGTTTTAGCATTATATGCCGCATATCAATGCCTTGTCAATGAGACAAAGAGATTTGAAGGTAAAACGTTGTTGCCTATGGAAAGTCATACTTCCGCAGATACCAGAAGCGGAAGAATAGGCGATATTGATATTACAGATGAAAAAGGGAGAGCCTTTGAAGCCGTCGAAGTTAAACATAGAATACCAATAACCTCTCAACTAGTGAAAGATGCCTTTGAAAAATTCAAAACAACACAAGTGAACCGTTATTATTTGCTTTCAACAGCAAATATTGAACCTTCTCAAGTTGAAGAAATCAACAGGGAAATTGAACACATTAAAAATATTCACGGTTGCCATGTCATCGCAAATGGATTAACAAGTTCCCTGAAATATTACTTACGATTGCTTTCCGACACTTCAGAGTTTATTGAAAATTACGTGAATCTTCTTGAGATTGACACTGCATTGAAATATGAACACAAAAAAGAGTGGAATAATATAATTTCACAAATATGATTTCACAAGCGAGAAAAGGCCTTAAGATTCCTATCATTCTCACATTCTTCAACTCAACACGCACGCCATGGCAATGCTGTAGAATTTGGAATCGACACTTTCGCTACGCGAAGTAAGTACCACCGGTTTTTCCAACCCTTGGAGCAATCCCGCCATTTCGGCCCCGGCAAAAACCGAAAGCCCTTTGTAAAACGTGTTGGCGCACTCAAAATTGGGGAAAATCAGGATGTCGGCATCGCCTAAAACCGGCGTTGGCACATGCTTGATGCTTCCACGTTCGGCATCCAGGGCCAGGAAAATATCAAGCGGTCCGTCCATGATCACATCCCCGAAATCGCCGTTGCGCCACATTTGCATGATGTCGAGGTAATCCTGCATGTAATGGATTTTCGGGTTGGCCACTTCGGTGGCATGTATCAGCGCTATCTTAGGCTTTTTAATACCGAACCTGTAGGCTGTTTGGATGGCATAGCGAACCATAGCCGTTCGTTGCACCAGGTCGGGCGACGGGATAACCACCGGGTCGGAGAAGAAAAGCAGCTTGTGGTATTTCGGGATTTCCATGGCCGCGTTGTAAGTAAGCACGTTGCCGGGAGGCAGCAGCCCTTTTTCCTTATCGAGGATAGCCCTTAGCAGGACATCGGTATTCACAAGCCCCTTCATCAGTATGTCCGCCTCGCCCGAGCGCACCATTCGCACGGCTTCGAGTGTGGCCTGCTGCACTTCGGGCCGGTCGACAATGTGGATATAAGGCGAGAGATTGTGTTCGAACAGCTCGGGCGATTCAATGGATGCCACATCGCCAATGAGGTAAGCCTCGATAATCCCTGTTTCAACAGCACGCAGCACGGCCTCCAGCGTGTGTGTGTCGACAGCATTGGCTACCGCCATCCGCTTCCGGCAATTCACACTTTTCAGGTGGGCTGTAAGTTCTGCAAACGACGATATTGATTCCATTTGCCGTAGGGTTTTCTGGATTTTCCCGACAAATATATAACAATATTCCTTCAATGCAACAACCGGTATTTTATTTAGTGCCGATTGTATAATTATTTGGGGTATAAGTCCTTATCCACAGATACGCGTTTGGGGTAGTGCTTTCTTTCTAATTTTCTCTTTTTTGAATTAAAAATTAAAAAGTCGCCGTATCATTGAATTTAAGGTTTCAATCTGTAAGTTTTTCCGCTTTTTGGAGGTGTGCCAGAAAAAAGCAAGATTCCTGAAAATATTTCCAACGGGAAAATACATGCCGCTTCTCCGGGGTAGCCTGAATGAATTAATTTTAGTGTTTTTAACAATTTTACAGATTCGGGTACATAGTTGTTTTAATTTACAATAAAAAGAAATTCACATTTCGCACAAACTAAAATTTCTTTGTATCTTTGAACACTTTTTTTCCCTGCTAAGGACTTCAACTAACATTAATAATCCGATTCATGAAACGATTCAAATTACTGAACAACGTTTTCGGGTGGGTAGCTTTTGCTATTGCCGCTGTAACGTATCTGCTCACCATTGAGCCTACCGCCAGCTTTTGGGACTGCGGGGAGTTTATATCGACAGCTTATAAACTTGACGTGGGCCATCCTCCCGGAGCGCCGTTTTTCATGTTGACAGGGCATTTTTTCTCGTTATTCACCAAGGATCCCACCAAAGTGGCTGCATTGATCAACTCGATGTCGGCTTTGTTGAGCGCCTTTACCATCCTCTTCCTTTTCTGGACCATCACACACCTTGCACGGAAGATGATGATTAAGTCGGACGAAGATTATTCGGCCGGGAATATTATCGGAATCCTGGGTGCCGGAATGGTAGGGGCGTTGGCCTACACTTTTTCCGACACATTCTGGTTTTCGGCTGTCGAAGGCGAAGTGTATGCATATTCATCGTTCTTCACGGCCATTGTGGTTTGGCTTATCCTGAAATGGGAGCGCGTTGCCGACCGTCCGGGTTCCGACCGTTGGTTGATCCTGATTGCCTACCTCATGGGACTTTCCATTGGCGTACACTTGCTGAATCTGCTTGCCATCCCGGCGCTCGTGCTGATTTATTATTTCAAAAAGTATACCCCAACGGTTAAAGGTGTAATCTATGCCATGCTTGCATCGCTGGTAATCCTCGGAGCTGTACTGTATGGCCTTATACCAGGCTTTGTCGAAGTGGCAAGCTGGTTCGAACTACTTTTTGTAAACACTTTCGGATTCGCGTATAATACCGGATTGTATGTCTATACATTCCTTACTTTGGCAGTTTTGACCTGGGCAATTTACGAGTCGAATGTAAACCGGAACTACATCCGCATGGCGGTTTCGTTTGTGCTGGCAGTGGCCCTCGTGGGAATTCCCTTCCTGGGTAACCATATTTTCCTTGGGATTATCATAATTGCCGCCATGGCGGGATACTTCTACTGGAAAAGGGGCAAAGTGGATGCACGCTGGGTGAATACTGCCGCTCTCATGATCACGGTGTTGCTCATAGGCTATTCATCTTATGGCGTGATTGTTATCCGGTCGGCGTCGAACCCCACCATGGACCAGAACAACCCCGACAATGTTTTTTCATTGAAATACTACCTCAACCGCGAACAGTACGGCGACCGCCCCTTGCTTTACGGTGCAGTTTACAATGCCCCCGTGAAACTCAAGGTTGAAGGGAACATGTGTGTGCCCGAAACAACGACAGGCGACCCGACCTACATCCCGAAACCGAAAACATCGCCCAACGACAAGGATGAATATATAAACAGTGGAAATAAAACCGATTACGTGATGGACGACCGGTTCAACATGTTCTTCCCCCGCATGTACAGCACCACTCCATCCCATGTCGAAGCATACAAATCGTGGGCAGATATCACGGGTAAATCCGTTACTTATGATTATTGCGGGCAGGAAAAAACGGAAACGGTCCCCACCTTCGGCGAAAACCTGCGCTTTTTCTTCTTTTACCAGGTTAATTTCATGTATTGGCGTTATTTTTTCTGGAATTTCAGCGGCCGCCAAAACGACATGCAGGGCTATGGCGAGGTTGACCACGGCAACTGGGTAACCGGAATCGGGTTTATCGACAACTTCCTGGTTGGAGACCAAACAAACCTGCCCTCGGAACTGAAAGAAAACAAGGGGCATAATGTTTATTACATGCTACCTTTGCTGCTGGGTGTAATTGGTATCTTCTTCCAGATTTATGGAGGAAAAGACGGTCGCCACGCATTCTGGATTGTCACCTTGCTGTTTGTCCTCACCGGATTGGCCATTGTTGTCTACCTGAACCAGACTCCTTACCAGCCCCGCGAACGTGACTATGCATATGCCGGATCGTTCTATGCATTTACCATCTGGATCGGATTTGGTGTACTCGGGATAATAAAAGTACTTGAAAAATTCATTCCCCGTTCGGTGAATGCTGCAATCGTCACGTTATTCTGCCTTGGAGTTCCGGCACTGATGGCACAGCAAAACTGGGATGACCACGACCGCAGCAACCGTTATACCTGCCGCGATTTTGGGGGCAATTACCTGGCTTCCTGCAAACCAAACGGAATTATTTTTACCAATGGCGATAACGACACTTTCCCGCTATGGTACAACCAGGAAGTGGAAAGCAACCGCACCGACCTGCGTGTTTGCAACCTGAGCTACCTGCAAACCGACTGGTATATCGGACAAATGAAACGAGGCGCTTACAAATCGGCTCCCCTTCCAATCTCATGGAAGGAAAAAGATTTTGCCGCGGGCAAAAACGAAGTGCTTTGGGTGGAAGATGCCATTAAAAAACCCGTGGATGTTCAGTCTGCATTTGATTTCGTTCTAAGTTCAGACCCAGAAACAAAAGCCAATGGCGAATCGTTTATCCCTACAAAGCAACTTTACCTGCCCGTGGATGCGTCACAGGTTTTACAAAGCGGTGCGCTGCCAAAGGAAAGGGCTGGCGAAATAGTTCCGCAAATCGATTTCAACTTGGGACGCAGGCTCACAAAGAGCGAACTCATGATTATCGAATTGCTGAAAGAAAACAAATGGAAACGTCCGATTTACTTTGCCGTGACCGTGGGCGACGATTACTACCTGGGGCTGAACGACCACTTTGAACTGACAGGACTCACGTACCAAATCCTTCCGGTAGGCGTGAAAGGTGCCGGCGCCGGGGTGAACGTGGATGAAATGTACGACAACATGATGCATAAATTCCGTTACGGTGGCATCGACAATCCGAAGGTATACCTGGACGAAAATATCCTCCGCATGTGCCAGACCCACCGTATGATGTTTGCCGAGTTGATTGAGGCCCTCATTAAGAAAGGCGACACAGTACGGGCTAAAAAGGCGTTGGATTATTGCAACAAGGTTATTCCCGGCACAACCGTCCGCCACAATTATGTCTCGACACAGTTGGCTGGTTATTATTACAAGCTGGGAGAAAGAGCCAAAGCCAATGCAATCATGAACACGGTGGCAAACGACTGTGTCGAACACCTGAATTGGTACCTGAGCTTGAATACAGTTCGGCAAAACAGTGTCTCGAACCGGATTGGACATAATATGGCTGTCCTGAACCAAATACTCCGGATATGCGATGAGGCGAAAGAGAAAACAATCATGGATAAATACATGCCCATTTACAACCGCTATATCCAACAAGTAAGAATGTAAATGAAAGTACAGGTACCGGACATTCTCCGTCCGTTTCTGGGAAAACTAACCTGGCGGAAAAGCCCATCATCGAAAGTCATTTACCTGACTTTCGATGATGGACCCGTGCCTGAAGCCACGCCCCACGTACTCGATTTGCTGGACGAGCACAACCTGAAAGCCACATTCTTTTGCGTGGGCGACAATGTGCGGAAATATCCCGACATATACACCGACATTCTCGCCAGGGGGCATAAAACGGGCAACCACACGTTCAACCACCTCAGCGGGGCCAAGGTTTCTACCAACGAATATATCCAAAACGTGGACCAAGCTTCCACGCTGATTGACAGCCGGTTGTTTCGTCCGCCACATGGATTGATTAGCAGGAAACAAAAAAAGCTACTCCAGCCCGGTTATGAAATAGTCATGTGGGATGTATTAACCTGCGATTACGACAGCAAACTGGCTCCCTGGAAGGTATTGAACAATATTACCCGTTATTCCAGGAATGGTTCCATTGTGGTTTTCCATGATTCGGTCAAGGCAAAGGAAAACATGCTGGCCGTTTTGCCCGAAGCCATCCGCTGGTGGAAGAACCAGGGTTATGGTTTTGGCACACTGTAAACTTTACTTGAAATTGGATTAAAGCCTTATTCCCTGGAAAGTTGTTCATTACAATTATTTACCTGTTTTAAAACCAATTGGTTGTAGTTTGGCTCCATGAAAGAATCAATCTTACATTATGTTTGGCAACACAAACTTTTCTCGGTTCAACAACTGTACACAACAGATGGTGAAGCGGTGGAAGTAATTGATACAGGCCTCTACAATACGGATGCAGGACCCGATTTCTTTAATTCGAAGATAAGGATAGGTAATACTGTCTGGGCGGGGAATGTTGAAATCCACACGTTTTCGAGCGACTGGAAAAAACACAACCACCATACGAACCAAGTTTACGACAGTGTCATACTGCATGTGGTGAAAACGGCAGATGGCGAAGTGTTCAGGTTGGATGGAGAGAAGATTCCCCAACTGGAACTGGTGTTCCCCGAATCCATCGGGTTGGAATATGAACGGCTGATGAAGGAACAGAAATGGGTGGCCTGCGCTGATAGGATTAGCCTGGTTCCACCTGTTTTCATTCAATCCTGGAAAAATGCCCTGCTCACCGAAAGGCTCGAACAAAAAATGGAGGCCATCGTGCAGTTGCTGAGCGAAAACAGCATGCATTGGGAAGAGGCGTTTTACATTACACTGGCGCGGAATTTTGGATTTGGCACTAACAGCCAGGCTTTTGCAATGCTTGCCAAATCGCTTCCACTCCAGGTGTTGGGAAAACACAAGGACCAATTGTTTCAAATCGAAGCCCTCCTGTTCGGGCAGGCCGGGTTGCTAATGGAAAAGCCGGACGATGAATATTCCCAAAAGCTGAAAAAGGAGTATGAATTCCTGCGTTCAAAATATTCGCTTGCACCCATGAAGGACTCCGAATGGAAATTGCTGCGTTTGCGGCCCGATAATTTCCCCCATGTGCGGATTGCGCAATTTGCAGGATTAATCCATTCGTCATCAAAATTATTCTCGAAAATACTCGAAAAACCCGAAATCGATTGTTTGCGGAAACTTTTCACTTGCGAGCCATCAACGTACTGGACAAGCCATTACCTGTTTTCAAGCCAGAGCAATCCAAAACCTAAAAAGCTGGGGCAACAATCCATTAACGGAATCCTGATTAACACAGTAGTCCCGTTCCTGTTTTGCTATGCCGACCTAAAAAGCGACCAGGACTTGAAAGACAAGGCACTAGGTTTGCTCGAGGAAATTCCGCCAGAGCGGAATTCGGTCATTTCCGGTTGGAACGACCTGGGAGTGATTTCGAAAACTGCTTACGACTCCCAGGCGTTATTACAACTGAAGAAGCAATATTGCGATGAGAAAAAATGCCTGCGCTGCCGTATCGGACATAAAGTGCTGACTTGGAAACCAACAGAAAAACAATGAATTATGACAATTAAAAATACAGCGTACAAAACCATGATGGCGGTGGGCCTGGTGCTGGCGGCTTATTCTTGTGCCAACAGGGCCCAGGGGCCAACCGGAGGTCCCAAGGATGTCACGCCACCAAAAGTAGTAAGATCCCTGCCGGGAAACGGGGCTTTGAATTACAATAAGAAACTAATCCAGATTGATTTTGATGAACAAGTGTCGATTGAAAAAGCCAACGAGAACGTGATTGTTTCACCCCCGCAAATGAAGCCGCCCGAAGTGAAAAGCTTCGGGAAAAGGGTCACCATGGTTTTTAACCAGGATTTGATGGACAGCACCACATACACCATTAATTTCGGGAACGGGATTGTGGATTTGAACGAAAAAAACCCGCTGAAAAATTACATATTTTCATTTGCTACCGGTAACGAAATCGATACGCTGAAGGTTTCAGGCACACTGTTGAATGCCGAAGACCTGAATCCTGTATCGGGAATCATTGTGGGGGTTTACCGCGAAAGCGACAAAAGCGCATTCTTCGAGAAACCCTTTCTCCGTATCGGGAAAACAGATGAAAATGGACACTTCAGCATCGAGAACATGAAGCCAGGGACTTACAAGGTGTATGCACTGGGCGACTTGAACCAGGATTACTTTTTCCAGGCTGGCGAAGGAGCTGCCATCCTGGATTCGCTGGTACATCCCACTTTTCGAATTGAAGAAATGAAAGATACTGTCTGGCAGGATTCGACCACCATCGATAGTGTCAGGACTTATATGGGAACACGTTTTTTGCCCGATGATTTGGTTCTGCGCTATTTCAAGGAAAACAAGAAACGGCAATACCTGGCTAAATCCGAACGCAAGGAACCGTTTGTAGTCAACCTGTTTTTCAACACCCAAACCACCGAATTGCCCAAGATAAAACCACTAAACTTCGATTGGGAAGGGAAATACCTACTCCAGAAAAACAGCACAATGGATTCACTAACCTACTGGATTACAGACTCACTGGTTTGGAAAACCGACACGCTGGAAATGGCCGTCACATACCTGAAGTCTGATTCGCTCATGAAACTTGTCCCGACGACCGACACCCTCAATTTATATTCGCGTAAACCACGGGTTAACCCCAAGGCCCGGGCTTCCAAAACCACCGTTCCAAAAGCCGAACCCTTCAAATTATCAACGAATATCGCCGGCACCTTCGAAATATACAACCCGGTTGTAATACACTTCGAAACTCCTGTGGCGGATATGGATTTATCAAAAGTCCAACTTTCGCAACGGGTCGACACGGTCTTGAAACCGCTAACTTACAAGTGGAGGCAACTCGACTCCACCAAAATGTCTTATGCGCT
>DATGXD010000115.1:0-11641 GCA_035299105.1 Paludibacter sp.
AAAGGTCCCGAAGGCTATCAAAACAAAATTTGTGGTCATGAACCTGCCGGACAAATTATTTCTTGCGGACCAGGCATGAAACGTTTCAAAGAAGGAGACCGCGTGGTGGTTTATCACATTTCGGGTTGTGGATGTTGTAACGATTGCCGCCGCGGTTACATGATTTCTTGTAAAAGCCCTTCGCGTGCTGCTTATGGCTGGCAACGCGACGGTGGTATGGCTGAGTACATGATTGCCGAAGAAAAAGACCTGGTTTTACTGCCTGACAGCCTGACTTATACCGACGGGGCCCAGATTGCTTGCGGTTTTGGAACAGTATACGAAGGATTGGAAAAAATTGGTATCTGCGGAAATGATGCAGTGTTGGTAACTGGACTTGGCCCTGTAGGCTTGGCCGCTTTGATGCTTGCAAAAGCCATGGGCGCCCAAAAATTAGTGGGTGTTGACACCGTTGCCGAACGTTGCCAGATTGCCAAAGATTTAGGGTTGGCCGACGAAGTATTTGTTTCGGGACCCGATGTGATGGAAAAAGTAATGGCTGCAACCAATGGAATGGGCTACGAACGTACTGTGGATTGTTCGGGTCACACTTCCGGTCGTCAACTTTGTATCCGTGCTACCCGTCAGTGGGGAAAAATGGTGATGATAGGCGAGGGCGGAACAGTTGAATTCAACCCAAGTCCGGATATTATCCACGACCAGAAGACCATTTATGGATCGTGGGTAACATCGATCTGGCGCATGGAAGAACTGGTTGAGCGTATCGAGCGTTGGGGAATCCATCCGGAAGATTTGGTAACACATCGTTTCAAATTGGAGCAAGCCCCAGAGGCTTTTGCGCTGATGGCTGAAGGGAAATGCGGTAAAGTGGCTGTGGTTTTTGACGAGGAAATCAAGTAAGACTTACCGGTTTTTCAATTACTATTTAACATTGAACCAGAGTCGGACACTAGTCTTGACTCTTGGTTCTAAAATCTAAAAATCTAATTTACATGCAAACTATAGATGCTTCAAAAGTCCCATTTAAAACGCTTTATACCGGCGATAAAATTCCGGTTATTGGGTTGGGAACATTCGGCTCGGATAATTATGATGCCGAAACCATTGCCCAGGCTGTGAAAACGGCTATCAAAATGGGCTACCGCCATATCGACTGTGCGTCGGTGTATGGCAACGAAAAAGAAATCGGCGCGGTATTGAAAGAAGTGCTGGCCGAAGGAATTGTGACCCGCGAAGAACTTTGGATTACTTCCAAAGTATGGAATAACAAGCACAAGGAAGTGGTTGAATCGTGCAAGCAAACACTGGAGGATCTGCAACTCGATTACCTCGATTTGTACCTGGTTCACTGGCCATTCCCGAACTTCCACCCACCAAAATGTGATGTCAACACCCGCCAGAAGGATGCCGTGCCTTACATTCACGAAAATTACATGAAAACCTGGGCGCAAATGGAAAGCTTGGTGGATGCTGGCCTGGTGCGGAATATCGGTACATCCAATGTGACTATCCCGAAAATGAAACTCATTCTGCGCGATGCACGGATTAAACCGGCTGTCAACGAAATGGAAATCCACCCGCACTTCCAGCAGCCCGAATTGTATAACTACATGAAGGAAAACGGCGTGGAAGTGATTGGCTACAGTCCGATTGGCTCGCCCGGCCGTCCGGAACGTGACCGTACACCCGAAGATACCGTGGACATGGAAGATCCGGCTATTGTAGCTGCCGCCGAACGCCTGGGTGTTCATCCGGCCGTGGTTTGCCTGAAATGGGCGGTTCAACGCGGTCAGATCACCATTCCATTTTCGGTAAAAACCGACAAAATGTACAACAACCTGAAAGGAATCACCGAAGGTCCGTTGACCGATGCAGAGATGGAAGCCATTGCTGAAAATGACAAGGGTTGCCGCTTGATCAAAGGACAAGTGTTCCTGTGGGAAGGTGCCAAGGGTTGGGAAGACCTCTGGGATTTGAACGGTGAAATCACTGCTTAATGTCCGGCTAATATTGTTCTGAGTCAGGATTTTTTCCGACTCAGAACTTTTTTCAATTATTACCTTATCAACAATTGCTAAATGAAAAAACAACCATTCTACAGAATATTGATTCTGTGCGTCCTGTCTATGGCCGCTTATTCAGTAAGTGCCCAAACCGAAAACCTGCCCATAGCTCCGGGTAAGTTTAAACCTACCGATGAATCCCTTCAACAATATAAATATCCAGCCTGGTTTCGCGATGCAAAATTTGGAATTTGGTCTCATTGGGGTCCGCAAGCTGTGCCGCGCCAGGGTGATTGGTATGCCCGTAACATGTACATCCAACAAGGCGGAAGCTGGGAAACCCATGCCTACAACGACCATCTGAAAAGATACGGGCATCCCTCAGTTGCCGGATATAAAGACATTATTCCCTTGTGGAAAGCAGAAAAATGGAATCCGGAGGAATTGATGAAATTGTATAAAAAAGTGGGTGCCAAATACTTTGTGAGCATGGGAACACACCACGACAATTTCTTTTTGTGGAATTCAAAACTACATAGTTGGAATTCGGTGAATATGGGACCTCACAAAGATGTTGTTGGACTTTGGCAGCAAGCAGCAAAAAAAGAAGGCCTTCGTTTTGGAATTTCGGAACATCTGGCTGCCAGTTACACTTGGTTCCAGACAGCCCACAAGGCTGACAAAACTGGTGATAAAGCGGGAGTGCCTTACGATGGCAATGACCCCAAATATGCCGAATTATACCACGGCAAAGCCGATTCGACCGACACCGGTTGGATGACTAAAAATCCGGTTTGGCAGAAAGAATGGTTCGACCGGATCAAAGAGGTTGTGGATATGTACAAGCCCGATTTGCTGTATTCTGACTGCGCGTTGCCTTTCGGAAACGAAGTTGGACGTAGCCTTATTGCCCATTATTACAACGAAGACATGACCAAAAACAAGGGTGAACTGGAAGCGGTTTACAATTGCAAGGAACCTTCAAAGGGCCGGTTTGCACAAGATGTGGAACGGGGTGTGTTGGATTCTATTAGCCAATATCCGTGGCAGACAGATACTTCCATTGGTGACTGGTTTTACCGTACCGGCCAAAAATACAAAACAGCAGATGAAGTGATTCAGATGTTGGTTGACATTGTAAGTAAAAACGGAAACCTGTTGATTAACGTAGTACAAACCCCCGAAGGCGATTTGGAACCTGATGTATTGCAGATTCTTGACGGCATTGGCAACTGGACTAAAGCAAATGGAGAGGGAATTTACGGTTCACGTCCCTGGAAAGTGTACGGCGAAGGCCCATCGACAACAGGAAATCAGGAAAAAGGACAGTTTGGTGGGCTGAAAGACGTTCGTGGATATCAGGAAACCGATTTTCGCTTCACAACCAAAGATGGGGTTTTATATGCTTTTTGTATGAGTACGCCCACAGCCAACATCGAAATCAAATCGTTGGGTAAACTTTCAAAATATTCCGACAAAGCAATTGCTTCAATTTCAATGCTTGGAAGCAAGGAGAAGTTGGAGTGGAAGCAAACTGATAATGCAATAGTTATCAATAAGCCTGAAAAGTTGCCTAAATATAATGTTGCTACATTCTGTATAAAATTCAAGAAATAGTAACATCAGGATATGGAATAAAGGATAAAAAATGATTCCTTATCATATCGTTTCCTTTTTGAAACCAATTAAAACAATTCTTAATAATCTTATTACTATCTTACAATTAAAATCATGTCAAAACACAAACTAACAACCAAAGAGTATTTGGTTCCGTTCATTCTTATTTCATCTTTATTTTTCTTATGGGGAAGCGCGCACGGTATGCTTGATGTGCTGAATGCCCATTTTCAATCTGTATTGAAAATTTCAAAAGCCGAATCCGGATTAATCCAATTCTCGGTGTATATGGCTTATTTTTCAATGGCGCTTCCTGCCGGCTATTTTATGCGGCGATTTGGTTACAAAAAAGGCATTATCTTGGGATTACTGCTTTTTTCTATCGGTGCGTACATTATTGTGCCAGCTTCAATCATTCAATCATTTTACTTGTTTTTATGTGGTTTGTTTATTTTAGGTTGTGGACTGGCTACGCTTGAAACTGCTGCAAATCCTTATACTACTAAATTAGGTGATAAGGAGTCTGCAGAACGAAGAATTAACTTCTCACAATCTTTTAATGGTTTAGCCTGGATATTCGGGCCGATTTTTGCCACATATTTTATATTAGGCGGTAGCGAAGGAAAAACTTCTAACGGTTTAGATTCAATGATTTTACCTTATGCCGGAATCGGAACTATTGTGTTGGTTATTGCCATCATATACATGTTTGTAAAACTTCCTGAAATTACGGAAGAAGATGTGGAGATGGCTCATGGGCTGAGCAATTCCGGACAATCAGCACCCGCTAAATCATTGTTTAAAACAAAACATTTGGTGCTAGGCGTAATTGCACAGTTCAGTTATGTTGCAGCACAAACAGGCGTATTTAGTTTCTTTGTAAATTTTCTTACCGCAGAGGAATTGAATCTCGGCATTACAAGAACTGAGGCTGGCTATATGCTAGGCTTAGGAGGGATGTCGCTTTTCTTTGTTGGTAGATTGTTGGGTAGCTGGATGATGGGCTTTATTGCTCCTGCCAGATTATTGGCCATATATGCTTTCATGTGCGTATTGTTACTTCCGGTTGTAAGTATCGGACTTGGTATGGCATCGGTCATAGCTCTGTTTTTAATCTTTTTCTTTATGTCAATCATGTTCCCAACCATTTTTGCATTGGCTATCAAAGACCTTGGTACACAAACAAAAAAAGGTGCTTCGTTTGTCATTATGTCAATTGTTGGTGGCGCCATTTTCCCCATGTTCATGGGTTGGGTAGCGGATGTGTCTTCCATGTCAATAGGATTTTTAGCTCCTATACCTCTCTTTATGTTTATTGTGTATTATGCAGTTAGTGGACATAAAGTGATTCAAAAAAACTAAACAAAAAACTGACTTGACAGTAAAATTACCCAATAAACATTATTGGGTAATTTTTTGATTTTAAAAATATAATTTCAATGACAAACAAAAATTACAAAAACGACAAGGAATTCTTGTCGAAATACCTGGAAACGGTTGAATTGCAATCGGGTGACAAACGTTTATTGGTTACGCCCGACTTGCAGGGACGCGTGCTGACAAGTTCGGCTAATGGCGAAGAAGGTTACAGTTTCGGTTGGCTCAACTACGACCTAATCTCGTCGGGGACGGTGTTGCCGCATTGCAACAATTACGGTGGTGAGGACCGCTTCTGGCTCGGACCGGAAGGTGGGCAGTTCTCCATCTTTTTCAAAGGTGAATCGGGCAAGGGTTTCGATTTTGAAGACTGGCAAGCGCCGGCACTGATAGATACCGACAAATGGGAGTTGGTTTCGGCCAACCCGGCAAAAGCAGTTTTCACGAAGTCGGCCGTGTTAGAAAACTGGTCGGGAGCTAAATTGGCTGTAAAACTCGACCGCACAGTGTCGCTGCTCGGTAACAATACGGTGGAAAAAGAATTGGGAATCAGCATCCCCGATACCGTAAGCTCCATTGTGTTTTCATCGGAAAATGTGCTTACGAACGCAGGTAGTTTTGAATGGACACAAACCTCCGGCATGTTGTCCATTTGGATTCTGGGGCAATTTATCCCGTCCGCCAAAAACACCGTTATCATTCCATACAAACCATCGGTGGCGGATGCCATCAACGACAGCTACTTCGGGAAAATCGACGCCGACAGGTTGAAAGTTACCGGTACCCATTTGCTTTTCAAAGGGGATGGTGGCAAGCGTGGAAAAATCGGGACACCACCATCGATGACCATTCCCATGGCAGGGGCCTACGATGCCGAAAATGGTACGCTGACCATTGTGAAATTCAATTTCGATGCTGGCAATGACCTGTATGTGAATTCGATGTGGGAATACCAGGACAAACCTTTCAAGGGCGATGTGATAAATTCGTACAACGATGGACCGTTGGAAGATGGCAGCATTATGGGACCATTCTACGAAATTGAAACCTCGTCGCCGGCAGCCAGCCTGAAACCGGGCGAATCGCTCGTACACACCCACACCACCATGCACTTCAAGGGCGGTTTTGAACAATTGAATGCAATAGCCCGGGAGATATTGGGCCTTGATTTAAAGGACACAAATTTTTAAGGCAATTCAATTTCAATATAAAAAAAGATTCCGGACGTGGTTTTAAACGGTTGGAGTCTTTTTTTTATGTTGTAGAACATATAAATCCTTGTATCCATTCCGAAAATATCACCTAATTTTACAGCACAGTTCAGCACAGTGTCCGGTAGTATGAAATTTTCGCATTCAACTTCAAAAACCAAAACCATAGCCGATGGGATCAGCCTTTCTGTCATGCAGGGCGAATTGAAGGTGGGCGATAACCTGATGTCGATAAACGAAGCCAGTTCGTATTACAAGGTATCGCGGGATACGGTTTTCAAGGCATACAATGAACTGAAACGAAGGGGCGTGATTGATTCAAACCCCACGAAAGGCTATTATGTGACGGGCGAAGTGAACCATGTACTGTTGTTGCTCGATACCTATTCGTCGTTCAAGCAAAAGTTATATCACCGGTTTGTAGCCAATTTGCCTGAAAATTACAAAGTCGATCTGATTTTTCATCAGTACAACGAGCAACTTTTTGACATGATTGTCCGCGAGAGCATAGGAAAATACAGCATGTATGTGGTGATGAACTTTTCGAACGAGCATTTCTCCGATGCACTGAAACTGGTTCCGGCGGGAAAACTGTTGTTGCTCGACTTTGGGGATTTCGAAAAATCCGGTTATTCATATATTTGCCAGAATTTTGACGAATCGTTCTACAATTGCCTCTGCGATGGAAAGGATTTGTTGAAAAAATACAAGAAGCTTACGTATGTTTTTCCCGAAGAACTTTGCCACCCCGTTAGTTCCATTGGGTTTTTTAGGAGATTTTGTGCCGATAATAATTTTGATTGCGAAGTTATACGGAAAGAATCGGATTGGAAAGGCGTGGAATCCGGAACAGTATATTTGAGTATATTGTCCGAGGATCTGGTGAAAATAATCAAAGATATTGACAACGCCGGATTTAGAATAGGCGAGGAGGTGGGATTGATTTCCTATAACAACGAAGTGGTGCTGGAAGTAATAAAAAATGGCATTTCGGCCATTAGCATCGACTTCGGGTTGATGGGCGAAAAGGCAGCCAATTTTGTAAAAACAAAAACACCGGTGCAGGAATATTTGCCTACCCAGCTGATAATCAGGAATTCAATTTAAAGCAGAAATTTTTTTTTACACACAAAACAGCATAGTTCAGCATAGTATATTAATAAAAAACAAAATAACCAACCGCATTTGCGGTATTAATCTAAAGAAACATGCAAGCAGGAAAAACAAGTGGTGTGAACGCCAATGAAGAAGTTTATACCCGAAAAGCAAAAACAGGAAGATTACAAGGTGAAAACCCCAAAATCGGTATTCGCCCAACTATTGATGCCCGCCAGGGTGGTGTGCGCGAGTCGCTCGAAGTTCAAACCATGAACATGGCTAAAAACCTGGCCAACTTTATCAGTTCAACACTGAAATACAGCGATGGCACACCGGTGGAATGTGTGATTGCCGACACCACCATTGGTCGTGTGGATGAAGCAGCAGCCTGTGCCGAGAAATTCAAATTAGCCGGCGTTGGCGCTACAATTACGGTTACGCCTGCCTGGTGCTACGGCAGCGAAACCATCGACATGGATGCGCAAATGCCCAAGGCTATCTGGGGATTCAACGGCACTGAACGTCCCGGGGCGGTTTACCTGGCAGCTGCGTTGGCAGGCCACAACCAGAAAGGTATCCCGGCATTCGGCATTTACGGTCGCGATGTGCAGGATGGTGGCGACACCACGATTCCGGCCGACGTGCAGGAAAAAATCATTCGCTTCACGAAAGCAGCCATTGCAGTTGCTTCGATGAAAGGAAAATCCTACCTGTCAATCGGTTCGGTATCGATGGGAATTGCAGGTTCGATTGTGAACCCCGACTTTTTCCAGGAATATCTCGGAATGCGCAACGAATCGGTGGATATGAGCGAAATTATCCGCCGCGAAAAACTGGGAATTTTTGATCCCGAGGAGTTCAAAAAAGCCATGGAATGGACAGCTAAATACTGCAAAACAAATGAAGGCGCCGACACCAACGATGATGACAAGAAAAAATCGCGCGAGCAGTTGGACAGCGAGTGGGAATTTGTGGTGAAAATGACCATTATCATGCGTGACTTGATGATTGGGAATCCAAAACTGGCTGAACTTGGCTATGGTGAAGAATCGCTCGGGCACAATGCCATTGCATCCGGTTTCCAGGGTCAACGCCAATGGACTGACTTCATGCCGAACGGCGACTTTTCGGAAGCCATACTGAACACTTCGTTCGACTGGAACGGAATTCGCGAAGCATTTGTCGTTGCCACTGAAAACGCCTCGTTGAACGGCGTGGCCATGCTTTTTGGAAAATTATTGACCAATACCGCCCAGGTTTTTGCCGATGTGCGTACTTACTGGAGTCCCGAAGCGGTGAAACGCGTTACCGGTCACACACTTGAAGGGCTGGGGGCCAATGGCTTGATCCACCTTATTAATTCTGGTTCGGCAGCCATTGACGGTTGCGGTGAGCAAAGCATCGACGGCAAACCCGCCATGAAACCGTTCTGGGAAATAACCGAAGAAGAAAAACAAAAATGTTTGGATGCAACTACCTGGTATCCGGCCGATTGCGGTTATTTCCGTGGTGGAGGTTTTTCATCTAAATTCATTTCGAAAGGTGGCATGCCTGTTACGATGGCTCGTATCAACCTGATAAAAGGCTTAGGCCCTGTGCTGCAATTGGCCGAAGGATGGACCGTTGAAATCCCTGCCGAAGTACACAAAGTGCTTGACGACCGCACCAACAAAACATGGCCAACTACCTGGTTTGCACCGCGTTTGACAGGCGAAGGTAATTTTGCCGACGTATATTCGGTAATGAACAACTGGGGAGCCAACCACGGCGCGTTCAGCTACGGACATATTGGTGCCGACCTGATTACGCTGGCCTCGATGTTGCGGATTCCGGTTTGCATGCACAATGTGGACGAAGCCAAAATTTTCCGTCCAAGCGCATGGGCTGCTTTCGGTATGGATAAGGAAGGCTCTGATTACCGCGCTTGCCAGACTTACGGGGCTTTGTATAAATAAAAAGAGAATGGTGAACTTTTCCAGAGTCCTCGGGCTTTGGAAAAGTTTCTTGAAAAAATACTTCCAAAAAACATTTAAGGCTTTATGAAAAGCAACTCATTCCTTGCTTTCGACTTGGGGGCAACAAGTGGGCGTACGATTCTGGGAACTATCCAAAATGACCGGATCCAGATTAAGGAATTGACCCGGTTTCCCAACCAGATATTGCAAATAGGGGAACATTTCCACTGGAACATTTACCAACTGTTCGAACATTTGAAAGCCGGGCTTTCGGCAGCCAAAAAAGAAAACATAGAAATTACCTCCATCGGGATTGATACCTGGGGTGTTGACTTTGCCTTGCTGGCAGCCGATGGATCGTTGCTTGGAATCCCTTTCGCCTACCGCGACCCGCACACCACGGGTGTTCCCGAAGAATATTTCAACCTTATTTCCCGTGATGAAGTTTACGGCTTTACGGGCATCCAGGTTATGGATTTCAACAGCCTTTACCAACTTTTTGCCCTGAAGAAGTCGGGCAATTCGCTGATGGAAGCAGCCCGTGAAATCCTTTTCATGCCCGATGCACTTTCGTACTTGTTGACAGGGAAAAAAGCAGTGGAATACACCATTGCCTCCACATCGCAATTGCTCAATCCCCGCACAAAACAATTTGAAAAAATACTATTCGAGAAAGCCGGAATTTCAGCCTCGCTGCTTGGCAAGATTGTCATGCCGGGTGAAGTGATCGGAACGCTACGCGACGACCTGGCCGACGAATGCGAACTCGGGAAGGTGAATGTGGTGGCAGTGGCCGGACACGATACCGCTTCGGCAGTAGCAGCCGTACCGGCCGAAAACGAGAATTTCGCCTACCTGAGTTCCGGCACCTGGTCGCTCATGGGTATTGAGGTGAAAGACCCGATTATCAATGAAAAAACTTCCGCCTTGAATTTTACCAACGAAGGTGGGGTGGAAGGTACCACCCGTTTCATGAAAAATATTACCGGCATGTGGCTGCTCGAACAATGCCTGAAAGAATGGAAGAAGGAAGGCATTTCGTACGAGTATGAAAAACTCGTGCAAATGGCCGGAACAGTTCCAGCATTCCGTTCGATGGTTGATACCGACGACCCTTCGTTTGCAAATCCGGTAAGCATGACCAAAACCATAAAGGAATATTGCAGCAATACGGGCCAGGAAGTTCCTGAAAGCCATGCCGAATTTGTTCGCTGTATTTTCGAAAGTCTGGCGCTGAAATACAGGCTGGTAATATCGATCCTGAATGATTTTGCGCCCTTCGAAATCGAGAAACTGCACGTGATTGGTGGTGGCTCGAAAAACCCGCTGCTCAACCAGTGGACGGCCAATGCGATTAATTTACCGGTATTGGCAGGCCCTTCGGAAGCCACGGCATTGGGTAACATCATGATCCAGGCACGGGCGGCGGGTTTGGTGGGTTCACTGTCCGAGATGCGCTCCATGATTCGTGAGTCGGTTCATATTGATGAATACAGGCCCCAGGATAAAACGGCATGGGAGAATGCTTTTGAAAAGTTCACGAAAGTAATCAACAAAAAGGAGGCTGAAATTTTGAGGTGATGCGGTTCTAAAAAGTATTTTACTTTAAAAACACAAATACCAGGGATTGCCCCCACAAGCTTGTCGGTATTTTTAGTAGGGGAATTGGAAATTCATTGTAAATTTGCAGTAATTTTCAAGATAATCATAAATTATTGAAAAATAGATATTTATAAATGGCTGTAGTAGTAATTTTACCCAAACAGGGTCAATCGGTTGAGAGTTGTATCATCACCGAAATAAAAAAGAAAAAAGGTGATACCGTCAAAAAGGGAGATGTCCTTTTCACCTACGAAACCGACAAGGCTTCGTTCGAGGAAGAATCGCCCGCGGATGGCGTGGTGTTGGAATGTTTTCACAACGAAGGCGACGATGTGCCCGTGTTGCTAAACATGATGGTCATTGGTCAGCCAGGCGAAGATTACACTTCCCTGCTTGGCGAAGAAGTGAAAAATGTGGAACCGGCAAAGGCTGAAGTGCAGGACCAGCAAGTTGAAATACCTGCAAAAACTGGAACAACTGCACCGGTACCGCAACAAACCAGCATTCCCTCGCTCCAAACATCCGCGTTTATCAGTCCACGCGCAAAAGCACTGGCTGAAAAGGAGGCTTTGGATGCCTCTTTGTTGGCAGGTTCGGGTCCCAAAGGCCGCGTGGTTGAAAAAGACGTGAAGGCAGCACTCGAAAACCGTCCGAAAATGACCCCGCTGGCTAAGAAAATTGCGGCCGGAGAAGGTCTACAACCCCAAGGAGTCGGTTCAGGACTGGCAGGTACAGCCAAATCGACCGATTTGATTGCACCGGTGAATGCAGTTTACGG
>DATGXD010000116.1:0-4485 GCA_035299105.1 Paludibacter sp.
AAAAAAAAAAAAAAAAAAAAAAAAAAAAAAAACGAAACAAAGCGCAACTTAACCTAATATTTTCCGGGAAAGATGCACTCACCTCTAAAAATATTTATTTACCTTTGTGAAAGTATTTACCATCTAAATAATTAAAAAAAAGTAAAAAAAATTAATTTTATCGATGCTGCTGGTAGCATTCACATTCAGCATGCATGCCCAGGAACAAGGGAAAATCAGGGTCGGATTTGATGGAGGGCTTGGAGTACCAAACCAGGGTGTCGGGATTGGCGGAGACTTGGATTTTCGTTACAACATCAAGGACAACCTCAACGTGGGTATAAAACTCAATGGCGGATTGTCAATCAAGGACATTCTGGTTGATGAAATGACCAACACAGCCTCGTTAACAAATTCTGTCATTACACCAACTTTCCACCCCATTTCCCCAACATGATCATTATAATTTCACCTGCAAAAATACAGAACTTCGAACCGCAACAAATTGTGACAGGACACACCATGCCACGATTCATGGACGAAGCCGAACAATTAATCGAAAGCCTGAAAAAACTTTCGAGAGCCGAACTGGCCAGCCTGCTGGGAATCAATGCCAACCTGGCAAAACTGAATGCCGACCGCCACTTCAACTGGGAACGCCCTTTTACGCCGGAAAATGCCAAACAAGCGGCGTTGGTTTTCAACGGAGAGGTTTTCCATGGCCTGGACGCAAAAAGCCTTGCGGCAGAAGACTTTGACTACCTGCAATCGCATTTGAGGATTTTTTCGGGCCTGTACGGCATCCTCCGCCCGCTTGACCTAATCCAGCCTTACCGGCTGGACATTGGCACAAACCTTAAAACTTCAGCCGGGAACAATTTGTACACCTATTGGGGAAGCAAAATCACCGAAGCCATGAATGCCGACCTGGCCGGAAAACAAGGACCGCAAACGGTATTGAACCTGGCATCGGCCGAATACATGAAATCCATTAACCGCAAATCGCTACAGGCCGAAGTGATTGATTTCGAATTCCTGCAATACAAGGACGACAAACTGAAACCGGTGGTAATCTATGTGAAAAAAGCCCGCGGAATGATGGCCCGCTACGTGATTGAAAATCGGATAGAAAATGTGGAAGACCTGAAAGGATTCAATGCCGAAGGATACTGGTACAACCCCCAATTGTCGACCGAAAGGAAACTGGTTTTTACCCGCTAGCCCCCTCACCCAACGGAAGTAGGACTTCGTGCCCCGTCATTAAGTCCTAAACCCCTTATATCCAACCCCGAAACAGGGCAAAGCGCGGACAATGTCCATTTGACGGAAATTTATTTTAAAAATACATTACAAAACATGACACTGTTAATGTATTTTTTGTAAGTTTGCGTACACCTTAATATATTGCGGGAAATGAAAGCTGAAAAAATCGTACATCGCGGAGAAACACGCATACGGGTAGACTTCCCGTACAACAGCGAAACAACCTCACTGCTTCGCCAAATCCCCGGCACACGTTGGAGCAAAACCCTGTGCGCGTGGCATATCCCCTATACCAGGGAATCTTTTGAACAATTGAAATCATCGTTTCCCGATGTGGAGATTGTAAAAAGGGCGGAAGACATAAAAGCCAACACAGTCCCCGAAAGGAAAAGGACGACACCCATTGTCTTGAAGAAACCCGTTCCAACACCGGGCGAAGCGGGTAAAACCACCAGCCAAAACGTTGAAACACCTCCTGTGTTCCCCGGCAAGAACTGGGATGTTGTGATAACATCCGTTGGGCGGCAATTGCAGGTCAAAATGCCGAAAAATGAAACCGACATACAGTTTATCCGCTCGTTCAGGTACGCAAAATGGGATTTCGAAAACTTTTGCTGGGTGCTGCCCAATTTTGGAAACGCTGCCGACAAATTGAAAAAATATTTCGGCAACCGGCATGCCGGGATAAACGAACAAGGACAGAACCGCACTTGCAACAGCCCCAAACCACCTGAATTCTCCAAGACGGAACTGCTGGTTTTGAACGACTCGGGCCGGAAACTGAAAGCATATTTCGCATACAGCAAAGCCATAGTGGAGCAATTGAAACTCGTTGGCTATGTGCGTTGGAATGCATACGACGGTTGCTGGGACATACCCTGCAATGACAGGTGCCTGGACGAATTGAAGTTGATTGCCCAACGGAACGACAAGACATTCAGGTACGAAACCATCGACAAAAAGCAGGTTAAGCCCCGTATGCACCAGCAAAGCTCCAAAGGTTACCGACATTGCCCAGCCGAATATATTGCAAAGCTGCAGGAACTGCGCTACAGCCAAAACACGCTCGACACCTACAAGCACATGTTTGAAGAGTTCATCAATTACCACAACGACATGGAAATTGACGAAATCACCGACGGATTGATTGTTGATTTCCTGCGCTACCTGGTAAACGAGCGGAACATTTCGGGTTCGTACCAGAACCAGTCGATCAATGCCATCAAGTTTTACTACGAACGTGTGAAGGGCGGGCAACGGAAGATTTACCACATCGAGCGTCCGCGGAAGGAAAAGTACCTGCCCGAAGTGTTGAGCGAGGAAGAAGTGGTACAACTACTGAATGCCACCGACAACCTGAAACACAAGGCCGTGTTAATGACTATCTACTCGGCCGGACTGCGCATAAGCGAGGTATTGAACCTGCGCATAAAAGACATTGACAGCCAGCGAATGCAGATACGGGTGGAGCAGGCCAAGGGGAAGAAAGACAGGTACACCCTGCTTGGCGAAAAAACACTGGAGGTGCTCCGCAAATACGTATCGGAATACAAACCACGGGAATGGCTGTTTGAAGGCATGCATGGGGAGAACTACTCGAAAAAGGCCGTGCAGAAGTTCTTGAAAACCGCTGTTGAGAAAGTTGGGATAAAAAAACGCGTGACGATACACACGCTGCGCCATTCGTTTGCCACCCACCTGCTCGAGGCCGGCACAGACCTGCGGTACATTCAAAGTTTGCTGGGCCATTCGAGCGGCAAGACAACCGAGATTTACACCCACATCACAACCAAAGGGTTTGGACAAATAAAAAGTCCACTGGACAGATTAAATATTTTATAAAAGTCACCATAATTATTAAAATAAATTCATATCTTTGGAATCATAAATATATAAAAAAACAACACAACCACACCGGGAAATTAAGAGTTGCATAAGGGAACCCCAACAAAAAGCCCCGGTTTTTCAGGGCATTGAAAAACAACACTTTACAACACTCGATTCAAAACATAAATGCTATATATGGCTACCATGGGTTCCCATACACAACTTAAGGTTCGCATATATATGTGTTATGGGTTATGATAAAAAAACAACCAAAATATCAATAAATATGAAAGCAAACATTATTCAAATTAGTCTTCTAATTCTGGTTATTCTTACAAGCTGCGAAAAAGAAATTTATGTAGAAAGTGATTTTGATACCTATGTTGGCAGGATTACATATAACGAAAAGAATGAATATCTAAGGCATGAAAAGAGATATTATAAAAACAATTTGATTGTAAAAATAGATTGTTCTCCGACTTATATATGGAATTACCAGTATGACAAAAACAACAATATTGTGAAGTTTGATCAAGGAGGCTGCTATGATTTGTTTCAGTATGATTCCAGAAACAGATGTACAATTGTAAAGCGATACATTTCAGATACACTTTCTGTGGTAACACATAAATCATACTCTGATACACTTCTTACAAAAGAAATTGACTTTAACAAATATGGAGATTCTATATCAACAACAAATTATTATTACAACAACCAAAATCAGCTGGATTCAGTTATTGGGAAATTGGAAAAAATCTATCATTATTACACTTCAGACTCTCATAAAGTTGTTATGCTGCATAATAACATAAAATATTTTGAAAGCAATACATATTTTGTGAATAAATTAATTTCAATATACGAAGAAACATATTTTTCGGTTACTGGAATTAAAACTCAAAGTTTGAAAGACACAAAAAAATATGATGAAAAAGGAAATCTAATTCAATCTGTATTAGAATATTTCAGCTATTATACTGGTAACAGTTATTATGACACTAGATATTTATACACAACAGATAATAAATTATATAAATTAGAATCATACGACATAGATTCAAAATTGGAAAAGTATATAGAATATACCTACGACGGAGACAGGCTGGTAAAGGAACAATTATATGATTCTCTGGGGAATAAAACTGAACATACAATTGTCGAATACTCTAACAAAAAATGAAAAAATCACAAACCCATAACACACGCCTATGGGCACAGGCTGGCTGACGTGCATTCCGGCGGTTTTGCTCCCGCATTCACTTTGTCGTTTCACGACAGCGAACGCTCCCGCAAACCGCCAAATGCCCATAGCCTCGGTCGTTATGCGGCATAGTAGAAAAAAAAGACAGACTTGCAGAGAGAAAAATCTTTGGGCTGAACTGTCCGATTTTGCGAAATAACTAGACGAATCTA
>DATGXD010000117.1:0-7316 GCA_035299105.1 Paludibacter sp.
GAGCGGCGCCTCGTACTGGGGCATTATGGAGTTGAGCGGGAATGTCACCGAACGTCCGGTGTCCATCTACCACCTGGGTTTCACCAATGCCCTGGGCGATGGCACCTTGGCTGCTACCGGCTATGCCGATGCGGTTTTCAATGCCTATTTCTTGGGACGGAGGGGTGGAAGTTGTGCTAACGCGTTCCAATACCATAGAATATCCGACAGAAGTGAAGCATCATTTAATGATAATGGAAGGGCTTATTATTATGGTGGCCGTGGAGTGCGGCAGGCATCGTGATAGGTCCCCCAACCTCCAAAATGGGGGAGTAAGGCTTGGTTTGTATAATGAAGAATGGGAACACTAATCATTAATCATTCATGCACAGGTCGTTGAAAAAGGCACAGGCCGCATATGGCGGTCGTTCGGTACCGGGCAAGGCGTTCAACCGCTTTATGCGGTTTTGACACGTAACGAAACAACCGTCAATACACTATTGGCGTATCAATAGTCTACTTGTTTACTCGTCCACTTGTCTGCTTGTAACCTCCCTACAGGAGGCGGACTCGTAACTTGTAAATAGTTAAAAATCATATACGGATGAAAAGGAAAATATTTTACTCAATCTTCCTGCTGTTACTTGTTTTCACGCCCCGGGGGTTGCGCGGCCAGACAGCCGAAACCAATGCGGTGAATAACTGGGTTTACCCCGCCGCACAAAAATATGTGGGAATGGACTTTGTGAATACTGCCAGCGGCACCCTGATAAACAATGGCGCCATTTGGTTTAGCCGCAATTTCACCAACAACGGCACGGTCGATTTTGTAAATACCTTGGCACAGGATCCTGCACTCACCCAGTTTTCGGGGACTTCCACACAACGTATTTCAGGTTCGGGAAGTACCCGCTTCTATGGTTTGTTTTTGGGGAGCGATTTGGTAACCAATGCTTTCAGCCTCGAGCAGGACATAACGGTGGCTCACCAGGCGAATTTTGTAAAAGGTATCCTGGTTTCTAAACAAACCACGCCCGAGAGCATGGAAAACAGGGTGCTGTTCGAAAAGGATGCCGGTTGCATCAATGCCTCCGATTTGAGTTTCCTGGATGGGTTTGGAAGCAAAACCGGCAACACGGCATTTACATTCCCGGTAGGCAACGATGGTTTTTATAGCCCGGTTTCCATATCGGCGCCTGCTTCGGCCACCGATTGTTTCGCTGCCCGCTACCTGCATGTCAACCCGGACGATGCAGGTTATGCCCGTTCCAGCAAGGACATGAATATTTCTCAGGTAAGCGATAAAGAATATTGGGTGCTAAACCGTGTTGCCGGAACATCCGATGTGCAGGTCACGCTGGGTTGGGATGGTGCGCGAACGGGATTTACCCTGCCCGGAGACTTGGGGAAGGTGAGGATTGTACGCTGGGATGGGGCTAAATGGATCAACGAAGGCAACGTGGCTACTACCGGCAATGCCTCGGCTGGAACCGTGACGGCCGCTGCCACAGGTTATGGCGTTTTCACGTTGGCTATGTACAGCATTCCGTCCAAGTCCATGGACGATAGCACGGACACCTGGCAAAATTATCCGGTAAGCGGCAACGTGTTTGGCAACGACTCCACGTTTTTAGGCAACACGCTTAGCTTGACAGGCTTTGGCGTGGGAGATGTTGTGAACCAGCCCGGTACCACGGCAACCATACCCAATGTGGGGACAATAACCATATCGGCCGATGGGGCTTACACTTTTACACCCGACTTGAATTACAGGGGAACAGTTCCTGCCATTTCCTACACGGCTGTCGATACGGATGGAAACCCTACCGGTGCCAACCTGTCTATTGTTGTACGGCCGTTGCCCACCATATCCAAGACGGCTTCGAAACCCGTGATGAATAACGATGGTACTTTCAACCTGGTATACACCATAACCGTGAGCAACGATACCCCGGCAACGGTCGATTCGATACAAGTGTCTGATAACTTGGATGATGTCTTTAAGGCGATTGGCTGTACCTACAAGGTGACCAGTGTACTGGCTTCCGGGAATTTGAAAGCCAACGGGGTGTTCAATGGCTCAACCGACATAAACACCCTGGTGGAAGGCGGGTCGGTAGGAGCCAATGCCACCGACTCCATCCAGATAGGGTTGCGGGTCGATACCCACGGGCAGTCGGGGGCATTGACTGTGTTCAACCAGGCAGTTTTCAACGGTAAGACCATGATAGCAGGACAAGCGGTTTACATGAGGAATATCAAATCGGATGGAAACCTGACTACCAGCGTTAAGGAGCCTACATCTACCGATGTGCCCGAAATGGCCACCACTATCCCCGATGCATTTTCGCCCGATGGGGATGGTATAAACGACAAATTTGTAATTGTGCATGCGGTGTCGACAAGAATCGACCTGGAAGTGTATAACCGCTGGGGGCTGCTGGTGTTCAAGAGCGCCGATTATCAAAACGACTGGGATGGCACAGGTGTCGGGGCTTTTTTAGGTAAAGAACTTGTTAGTGGAACTTACTACGTTGTGTACAAGGAAATAAGTGTCGCTTCGGGCGAGGTGATAAACAAAAACGTGAAATATATTACGTTGAGGCGATGATGGGGGTAGTTACGAGTAGACGAGTAAACAAGTAGACAAGCGGGCATGTAGACAAATAAACGAGCCTGCTTACCGTTTGGTAGGCGTGACTCCTGCCGGCAGGTTTACTTACAGCAGATAGGTTACAGGCTTGCTGCCGTGGTTTTTGGGAAAACAATTTAATATCACAAGCAACTATGAATTGTTCAAATAGAATGTATGGAAACAGTGTTGGAAGAACCTGCCCTGTGTTGTTAAACATCCGGGTTGCAGGCTTGGCAAACGGATTGAAGAGGTTGGCCGTATTGTTGATGTTCGGTATGCTGCTTGCCGGTAATACGCTTGTGGAGGCACAGCAAGAACCCATGTATTCACAGTATATGTTTAATATGCTGAATGTCAATCCAGCCTATGCCGGCAACTCGGGTGCCGATAATGTCACCCTTCTGTACCGCATGCAATGGGCTGGTGTGGATGGCGCCCCCCGGACCGGGACTTTCTCGTGGGACAGGCGGCAGGCTGAAAGTAACGTGGGTTACGGACTCCAAATCTACAACGACCGCCTGGGGATAGAGAATACTACCGGTTTCCAAGCCTTCTACTCTTACAGGCTCCGGTTCCAAAAATCCAACCTGACCTTGGGACTAAGTGCGGGGGCATTGAACTACCAGGCAACCTATTCGCGGGTCGCTGTCATCCAGGGAAACGATCCCCGGTTTATGGAAGATGTCAACTCGATACTTCCCTCCATAGGTTTCGGGGCCATATATTCGGCGGAACGCATTTACGTCGGTTTTTCGATACCAGCCTTGCTGAATACCAAAATCGACAACAATAACGAGCCGGTTGTCACCAGCGCCAACAACCATTATTTCCTGACAGGGGGCTATATATTCGACCTTTCGGATGCCGTTAAATTGAAACCATCGCTTTTAGTCAAGGCGGTGAAAGGGTCTCCTTTGGCAGTGGATATAAACATGAACGCCTGGTTTCAGGACAAGGTTGGGCTTGGTGTCAGCTACCGTGCCGGCGATGCCCTGGTAGGCCTCTTTGAAATGCAGCTGTCGCCGAAGTTCCGGGTTGGTTATGCTTATGATTTTGTAATCTCAAACCTCAAGACCTATAACCTTGGGGGAAGCCATGAACTTATGTTGAGGTATGAGTTTAATAATCCGAAGAACCAGCGTGTCATGTCGCCAAGGTATTATTAGGGTGTGTCCGGCCGGATATGGCTTGGGGTTGGAGGGTTTGTTTGTTGGTTCCCCGCCTGTCTGGTGCTGTCTTGTTTAGTACGCTGTTTTATGAAAAACAACTAACGCTCATGAATATACATACTTATATAAGGATGAAACTACCAGCAAGAAAATGGGTCGTGCTGCTATTGCTTTTTAGCGGACTGGTAATGGATGCCGGCGCGGTCGAAGCCCCGAAGCCAAGTCCTAAGATGGATCGCTCTAAAATGGCTTTCATTTTACGGCAGGCAAATGCCGAATATGACAAATCACGGTTTGCCTATGCTGCCGCAGATTATGAAAAGTACCTGGGCCAGGATGCAGCGGGCAAGGCTATTCAGCCGGTACAAGTGCTGAAAAAACTGGCGGACTGCTACTGGCAACTGAAGGATGCCGCCGGGGCTTTCAGGGTGTACAGCTTGTTGTACCCGGATGCGAATAAGAAAGGCGATGCAACGGAGGAACTGCAAGTGCGGATCGGGGAATTGTATGCCCGTTTCGGAATGTACAAGCAAGCGGCCCTTTGGTTGCAGGGTGTGCCTGCCTATGAGGCAAAAGCCTTGTTGTACAGCAAGAAAGTGAAATTGGAACTGTTGAAAAGAGACTCGCTGAGCTGGAAAATCGGTTTCTTGAACATCAATAGCCCGTATCGGGATTATTCGCCTGTTTTGATGGGCAATACCTTGTTTTTCAGCAGTAACCGGCCATTGCCTGTGCAGGAGGCAGTTTCAAAATGGGACGACGATTGCTATACCCGTTTGCGGAAAGTGGCATTGGCAAAAGTCCACGGCGATTCGGTAAATGCAGCCGGCAATAGCCTGGAATTGCAAAAGGGGAAAACCGGAATTGTCAGCACGAAACCAATAGCCCCGCTGTACGAAGGCGCTGATGTGGAGTCTGTGGAAAATGAAATGCAGTATATGTTCGACAAGCGTTACAAACGTGGCGGGGATGCGCTCACATCGGTGGTAGAAGGCTTAAGCAAAATAGATTTCAATACGGCAGGCATTAGTTTTGATGGCAATTCCCATGTGTACTTTTCGGCAAATTATCCCAAAAATAAAAATAAGGTGAACCAGATTTGCTTGATGGAGGGTGTGTATTCCTCCAAAGGGATATCCGGCGCAAAGGTTTTGCCATTCGGGAATGTGAAATCATACTCGGTCATGCTGCCTGCCATTAGTCCGGACGGAAAAACCTTGGTCTTTTGTAGCGATAAGCCGGGCGGAAAAGGGAAAATGGACTTGTATTATGCGCAGAGGGATACTGTGAAACATTCGTGGGGAGCAATGAAAACATTCGGGGGGGATATAAATACCAGCGGCAACGAGGTTTTCCCCAGCATTACCCCCGATGGTTACCTGTATTTCAGCGCCGATTCACGGCCTGGCCTGGGTGGCCTCGACATTTTCAGGGTGCTGCTCGATGATGCCATCCGGGGAAAAGGTGTGCCTGTTCCCTTGAGTTATCCGGTCAATAGCCCTGCGGACGATTTTGGGTGGACTGTGGATGAGGGCGGCACCCGTGGTTTTTTCACTTCGGACCGCTTGAACAGTGGCGACGACTTGTACAGCTTTAACTACGAGCCGTACAACAAGGTGCGTGTCATAACGGGTTATGCTCTTGAAGAACAAACAAAAAAGCCGGTTCCCGATGCCACGATTTTCATGCTGAACTATAGCACCAACGAGGTGAACATTGCCCGCACGGATATAAACGGGAAGTACTTGCTCCCCGTGAAATCCGCCGACAAGGTTATTGTAAAGGCCATGAAAAGCGGCATGTCGAACGACTTCCTTGTCGATACCCCCCACGGGATTACCCAACTTGCGGATACCATTACCAAAACTGTACAGGACTTTTTGTTAGACATCCAGCCTGATAGCGAGAATGATTGGGCGGAAACAAAAAGCGACAGTGCAGCCTTTGTCGGGTCGGCGGATGGAGAACAATTGAACGATTCAACGCTGAAGGTTATTCAGAACAGGATGATGGCCAAGCAGAATTTCAAAATAAACAATAGCTGGAAGTTGAATAACATCTATTACGATTACAACAAGGCGGATATTCGCAATGAAGTCAAACCCATGCTGGATAGCCTGATAACCATGCTGGAAAAACTCCCGCTCAGGGTTGAAATCAGTTCGCACACCGACAGCAGGGGTTCGGACGAGTACAATGATAAATTGTCGCAACAACGTGCAGACTCGGTGGTTGCCTACCTGATTGAACATGGTATTGCCAGCAGCAGGGTGGTGGCTAAAGGATTTGGCAAACGCCGTTTGATAGTCGATTGCGGAGATGCCGTCCCCTGTAGCGAAAGCGACCACCAAATGAACCGGCGCACGGAAGTGAAGGTGATGGGTTACTCCCACAAGGAAAAAACCTACAAGTTCGATCCAGGTAAATACAAGGCCGGTCAAATAATCGATAAGGCAACCTTGCCCAAGGACTTTTTCGACAACTGATTGTGACAAACCTGCTTAGCGAGGGTTTCGCCTTGAACGAAACTCCCGCTTTTGTTGCTGCTTTTAACGGGGGCTTCGCTTTGAGCGAAGCCCCCGTTCCTATTATTCGCTAGAGCTGATTGTGACTTTTTTGATGTGTCCCTGTACTAATCTTTTAAATAATCCGTTATTCAACTGGAGCTATAGATTCCTGTAAGCCAAAGGCACAAATCATTTTGGAGGGTCACAATAAATCAGTATATTTGCAAGTTAAAAAAATAGTATTGCCAGCATGATTGACTATATAAAAGGCGAAGTCGCAGAACTCACCCCGGCTTACGCCGTGCTCGAAACCGGCGGGATAGGGTATTTCGTGCATATTACGCTACCTACTTATTCTGTTCTGGGAAACCAGCCAACGGCAAAGCTGTATGTTTACGAAGCAATCCGCGAAGATGCCCATGTGCTTTACGGGTTTCGTACGAAGGCTGAACGGGGATTGTTCTTGTTGCTGATTTCGGTTTCGGGGATTGGCGCCAACACGGCCCGGGTGATAATGTCTTCGTACACAGCCGATGAGATTCAGGAAATGATTGCCGGCGGGAATGTAGTGGCATTGAATTCGATCAAGGGAATTGGCACTAAAACCGCCCAACGGATTATCGTTGACCTGAAGGACAAGATAGTGAAAGGTTCCGGCACGGCCGAAATCCCGGGTATTGCCAATGCCGTTTCCGTCCAGAAGGAAGAAGCCGTTTCAGCATTGGTCATGCTGGGGTATGCTGCCAGCGCTTCCCAAAAAACGGTTGATAAAATCTTAAAGGACCAACCTGCCCTCAAGGTGGAACAATTAATAAAATTAGCACTGAAATTAATGTAAATAACCGCAGGCTCCTGATGTTAATGCCGATACGGGAACCTGGTTTTTACAAGGTTTTGCCGGAAGCAAAGTCCGGCCGCATCCATTAGTTTTTTGATATATATGATTTTTACAAAGAAAACGTTAGCTCTCATCATATCTTGCGCTCTTGTTTTTAGTTGGGCTTATGCGTTTGTAAGCGCATCGGA
>DATGXD010000118.1:0-8326 GCA_035299105.1 Paludibacter sp.
GGGAAAGTGTTTTCATTCTCAAGTCGAGGGCACGGTTTCCGTTTCGGATCCGGCAGAGTTGGTAGTTGGTAGTTGGTAGTTGGTAAATTGAATATGGAGATAATTAACAATAAGCTTCTGGATTTGGTAAGCGGCGAAGCACAGGAAAGTCCACGCCTGCGAATGAATTTTAATTTCCATAAAAGTCTGGAAGCAAAAGCGCAACGGTTGCTGAATGCCCTGGAACCTGGGACTGAATTGCCTATTCACCGCCACACCGAAACGGCCGAAACCTATATAGTGCTTCGGGGAAGCCTGAATGTGCTCTTTTATAATTCAGACAAAGTGCTGACCGAGAAGTCGGAGATATGTCCCGCAAAAGGAACTTACGGCGTGGATATTCCGGCAGGACAATGGCATACCATCGAGGTTCTCGAATCCGGAACCGTTATCTTCGAAGTAAAAGAAGGGCCTTACAAGCCCATAGAACCAGCCGATATGCTGTAATAAGTAGTTACAAGGAATTAGTTACAAGTTACAAGTCTGCACATTATACTTTTAACGGTTAAAAGCGTGTCATTAACAACGACCACTTACTTAACTTTTAAAAGATACTCGTTTACTCGTAACTTGTAACTTGTAACTCGTAACTTGTAACTTGTAACTATCAATTCTTCTCCATTTCCCTCAGGCTTTCCATTTTCTTTTTGGCCAGGAAACCGTAAATATCTTCGAGGTGTTCGGTTACTTTCCGGTTGCCGAATTCGTAAACCTTTGTTACCAGCCCATCAAGGAAATCGCGGTCGTGCGAAACAACAATCAAAGTCCCATCGAAATCGACCAAAGCCTGTTTCAGGATGTCCTTAGTCTTCATATCCAAATGATTAGTTGGCTCATCGAGAATCAGCAGGTTGACCGGTTCGAGCAACAGTTTAATCATGGCCAACCGCTGACGTTCGCCTCCCGAAAGTACCTTCACTTTCTTGAACGAATTGTCGCCGCCAAACATGAACGCGCCCAGGATATCCTTGATTTTGGTTCGGACATCACCAACCGCCACATCATCAATCGTTTGGAAAACAGTGAGGTTTTCATCGAGCATCGAAGCCTGGTTTTGGGCAAAATAACCGATTTTCACGTTATGTCCCAAGGTAAGTTTGCCTTCATGGTCGATTTCCTTCATGATGGCTTTCACCAGGGTGGATTTACCTTCACCGTTTTTGCCCACAAACGCAATCTTCTCGCCACGCTCAATCATAAAGTTGGCATTGGCAAAAATCCGTTTCTCCCCATACATTTTTCCGACGTTTTCGGCCGTAACCGGATAATTGCCCGAGCGTGGCGAAGGCGGGAATTTCAGCCTCAGCGCCGATGTATCCTCTTCGTCAACCTCAACCAATTCGAGTTTTTCAAGCATTTTCACACGCGATTGTACCTGGAGGGTTTTGGAATAAGTGCCTTTAAACCTTTCGATAAAGTCGGTGGTTTCGGCAATCATTTTCTGCTGCTCATCGTATTGTTTTTGCTGCTGCTCGCGCCGTTCCTTCCTGAGTTCGAGGTAATGCGAGTATTTGGCTTTGTAATCGTAAATGCGCCCCATGGTAACTTCGATGGTGCGCGTGGTGATATTATCCACAAAGGCGCGGTCGTGCGAGATAACCACTACGGCTTTAGCCGAATTAATCAGGAAATCCTCGAGCCATTGAATCGATTCGATGTCGAGGTGGTTGGTAGGTTCATCGAGCAAAATCACGTCGGGTCGGCGAAGCAGTATCTTTGCAAGTTCGATGCGCATGCGCCAGCCACCGCTGAATTCCGAAGTTTTACGTGTAAAATCCTCCCGAGAAAAACCAAGTCCAAGCAATGTTTTTTCAATGTCGGCATCGTAATTGATTTCCTCTATGCTATAAAACTGCTCGCTTAAGGCAGAAACCTGTTCGATAAGGGCCATGTATTCGTCCGAATCGTAATCCGTGCGGGTTGTGAGTTCTTCGTTCAACACTTCAATCTGCTTTTCCATGTCGTTGATTTCGGAAAAAGCCATTGCTGTCTCTTCGAAAACAGTCCGCGAATCTTCTGTCAACAAATGCTGGGGCAGGTAAGCCACAACCATTTCCTTCGGGCACGAGACAACCCCTCGTGAAGGCTCGCGCACACCTGCCAGAATCTTGAGCAAGGTTGATTTTCCGGCACCGTTTTTTCCCATCAGGGCAATCCGGTCTTTTTCGTTTATTACAAATGAGATATCCTTGAAAAGTGTTTGTCCGCCAAATTCGACGGTAAGGGAATCGACTGAAAGCATGGAATTTTTAGTATAAGTAGTTACAAGTTACGAGTTACGAGTTACGAGTTACAAATCTGTATATCTGGCTATTGGAGAAAACACGCCTCAATTACGACCGGTTACTTATTATTTTACAACACAAAACTTTCCGGTATCAGGATTAAAAAGTCCTGCCACCGGAAAGTATTTGTTGAAGATTAAGGCTATAAAATTATTTTTGCCCGGTTCTGCCCGGCTTCGATAATATACACCTGCCCTTTTCTCAAACCTTCGATTTTGAAGATATTGGAAGTCGGCACAAATTCCCTGACCTGCTGACCCAGCACATTGAAAACCCTCACTGTCAGGTTTGTTGTCGGAATCAATAGCTGAATGTATCCATCGGGGGATACCCTAAAGATATTTCCCTGCCTGTTTTCAAGGGTTTTTACACTGACCTGGTTCGATAAGCCCGACATGTTTTCGTAAAATACGGTTTTGTCGGGATTCAGCAGCCTCTTGCTTGCCCTCACCTTATAAAAATATTCGCGGTTCGGAATCAAGTTCATCAAGGTGTCTGAATTCGTGGAAACCCATTTCTCACGAGCATTGAATTCGAGGTTCTGGTCGAAAGAGGCAGTCACATCGTCAATCACCACATCGCCAATCATCTTTGTGTAAGTAAGCCTGAACTTATTGAAATTCAAGTTCGTATTCAGCGGATAAGTTTTAGTTCCGTAAAGGGAAATATCCACATAGATTGAATCTATCTTTTGCCATGCATCCCCGCTCCTGCCCTCGACTTTCACATATCCATTGTATCCGTTGAGCGAACGGATAAAAAACGAAAATTTGGCAACCGGGAGCAGGTACTCTTCCGTTTCAATCGAATCGCTCGAATTACTCAACTGGATGGCAGGAGCATTCTTCCCGCTGTATGACCTTGAAGTGGAACGGTTTTTAGCCGTAATGGTCCAGCCGTTTGTGGTTGTTGAACCGGTGTCGAAGCCTTCGGACTGCATCGATTCCCCGGGCGACACATTATAGGCTGTGAGGTAATAGCCTGTGGCTTTGGCCACAATAGTCCAATTGGCAATAAAACTGCCGGTAGTGGTATCGGTTGCTTCCTGTGCCACCGGCTCAGAAATGGGGATATTCTCATTCTGCAATTCGAACGAAATAACACCACTCGTTTCATCGATGAGCGAAATGGTTTTATCAAACAGTTCGAAACCCGAACGCAAAGTCGGGATGTACGAATGCACCATTTTTGTTCCCGGGAATGGATCCCCGCTTAATGTTGACGACGTACCCCTGCCATCGGCTTCGACTATGTCCACCCCCATGGCGTTTGGGTCGTTATTAATCTCGTTGTTGTTCCAGGTTGTTGGATTGTAAAAAATATGGGTGACCAGCATTCCATGTCCCGGCAAATACAGGTCCCAGCCTTTTTTTTGGCGGTTTTCGAACAAAAAGAATTCTACCGGCGAGGGATTTGCCCCATTCAGGTTGTGGTTTCCGTAGGGCGAAACGAGGAATGCCTGGTTGCTGGTTGGAAGCTCGTCGAGCACATAAGTGCCGGGCATTCCAATCTCTGCCGGTTGGAGCCAGTCCAGGTAAAAGCGGTCGTAAGCCGAGTATGACGGTGGTGTGCGGCCGATATTGAGGTATGGTCCCCCGTCCATTACGCTCCAATCATCGAGTGTGAAAAAAGTAGAATCATTTGTAGGATAATAATCGTCAAGTCCCAACACATGCCCAAACTCATGCACAAACGTACCGATACCGCACATGTTTGTCCCTACTTTCCCTCTCAATTCGGAAGTACAGGCGTAGTCGTAAACAATTTTCCCGTTGAAGCGCGTAGCCGTATTGTTCAATGTCCAACGGTGGGGCCATACGGAATTCTCGGGTCCGTGTTCAGCTTCGTTATATCCCGCATAGTAGATAAATATGTTATCCACGTAGCCATCATTATCCGTATCGTATTTCGAAAAGTCAACGCCATTTTTCGAGGCCTGCGTACAAGCATCAATCACCATTTTCTGTGGATTTGCATCATCTCCTCCATTTGTCAGGTTTTTCCCATAATAACCCATTGTGTCGGGCAAATTGACCGGCCCAACCACGTCGAACTGCGGATTGAATTTCCCCATCGAATTATCGTGGAAATAATCCTTTGCAGAGCCTGTGCCGCCATTTGTGCTATAGCCAGGCTGGTTCAACAAATTAGCAAAAGCTGTAAGCGGCGAAGGTGTAACAAATTTCACATCCTTGAAATTAACCAGAATGACAAGCGATTTAGGTGTGCCGGTTACCGGGTAAACTTTTCGTGGAACGGATTCGGAAACACTCATTTTTTTTGCACGGTGCATGGAGCGTTTGGCCCTGAACTGCTTCATATATTCCACACCCGGTTTTATTTGCAACAGGAAATCGCGCTCGGCCTGTGTTCTTTTAGCGATATCGTTCGCTTTTATGGCGGTGGGTATAACCTGTCCGTATTTATCAACCTGGGCATACCTGAAAATATTAGCAGCATCGGTTTCAATGAGGTACCCATCCAGCGTGGTTTTGTAATGGAAAAATTCATCGCCTTTCAACACCATCGTAATTTGTGTTCCATCGGGTTGCGTGACCGTAACCGGGTAAGGGTACGCCTTCACTGCCATGAGGGTTTGTTGGCCTGTTGAGTTGGCAATAATAAACAGGACAACGGCAATATATTTTTTCATTCTTGTCATTTAAAAATACAAAAGTACACAAAAAAACAAATTTTTAAATACTCGCGTTAATGCGGAAACATTTTATAAGATTATTCTGCAAAAATCCATAAAAAAACACTACCACACTCGGCCAGTAACAGGCAACTCTTTTTCCAGGCAAGTCAAATTTTCACCCGAAAAGCAATTCCACCTTTACTCCCCAGCAAATATTTCCACGAATACAGTCTTTAGAATAAATCTAAATAAGTATCTTTGCCATGGATTACAACGAGCGTTAAAAATACATATGACATGCAAATACGACAAAAATTTTCAGCCGAGGATAAAATGAGCGACTTGATCAAGGAAGACATTTCCTTGCTGCTTGTCATCAGCCGGTTCGGGCTTTCGCTGGGATTTGGCAACAAGACGGTGAGGGAGGTTTGCCAATCGGGTGGAATTGATTGTGCGACATTCCTGGCTGTGGTGAATTTCCTGTGCAAGGAATTTGTCGAAGTCGGACAGAACATTGAAAACATATCCCCGGAATCGCTCATCGACTACCTGAGAAACTCGCATGTTTATTTCCTCGAGTTCAAACTTCCCGCTATCCGGAACAAATTGCTCGAGGCCGTGAATGCGACAGACCAGAATATCCCATACGGCATGTTGTTCATGAAATTTTTTGATGAATACTTTGCCGAGGTACAAAAGCATATGGAATATGAAGACGAGGTGGTTTTCAGTTATGTGCTTGATTTGCTGAAAGGTACTAAAAACCCGAAGTACAGCATTTCCATTTTCCAGAACAAGCACAACGAAATTGACTCAAAACTGGAGGAACTGAAAAACATCCTGGTGAAGTATTATCCTTCGAAAGGCAACAATTACCTGCTGACAGATGTATTGTCAGATATCCTGTCGTGCGAAACAGACCTTGCCTCGCACAACCGCGTGGAAGACTACCTGTTTGTTCCAGCCATAGAAGCCCTTGAACAAAAATTCCATGTGAAATGAACAGGGAACTTAAAATAATGGTGGTCGAACCGTCGGTAATTGTCCGGAGTGGCATGGCAGCCGTACTGAAAAGGATACCGGGGTTCCGTATCCAGCCCATCGAAATACAAACATTCGATTCGTTGAGCCATTACCTGGATGCACACAAACCGGATGTGCTGATTGTAAACCCTGTTTACTGGGGCTTGCTCAATATTGAAAAAGTAAAAACCGAAACAGGAAACCCGGGGTTGATTTGTTTGGCACTGGCTAACATGGCCGTTGACCCGAGCCTGTTGCGCCCGTTCGACGACACGGTGGGCATTTTCGACTCGATCGAGCAATTAAAAAACAAGCTTGAAAAGCTTATCGACAGCCAGAACAATGAAGTGCCGGAAGAAACAAACACCCTGAGCCAGCGCGAAAAGGAAATAGTGACCTGCGTTGTGAAGGGTTTGACCAATAAGGAGATTGCCGACACGCTGTTTCTTTCGACACATACGGTCATTTCGCACCGGAGGAATATTGCCCGCAAACTCGAAATACACAGTACGGCCGGCTTAACCATATATGCCATTGTAAACAAGCTGGTTGAACTCGATGAATTGAAAAAACCTTAACTTCGAAGACGTGGATTTAACATAAGTTCAATAGGTTGTGGGGCTGCAGCTACGGTTAACCACATCCGAGTCCTTCGGACTTGGATGAAATGCACAGGGAACCTTATCCCGAACTCACGTTAACTTTACCTATTTGTAGTGACAAATACTTTTTAAAATCAACATTATTGGGGATTTATGCAATAGAGTGGGAATGGTAATTTTGCAACACTAAATAAACAATCCTCCCTGCAATGAAAATATTCCACAAAGCGGTTTTCCTGTTTTTTACAATGATACCCGGTTTTGGCACTGCCAATGCCCAAACAGGTAGCACAGCAGGCAAACCGGCTTGTGAATTCCATGCTTCGTACATTGCCGACCTGGTAAGCAATTTCAGCGGAGGTGTAAAAAGAGGGGTGACTTACCTAGGGTTGGTAAACCTGAAAGCCGGATTCGACACCGAACGCGGTGGTTTGTGGAAAGGCGGTTCGGCGTTTATCAATATAGGGAACACACACGGCGGGCAGCCTTCGGCTACGTTGGTGGGCGATTTCCAAGGCATTTCCAATATTGAAGCTGGGAACCTGTCGTTCCTTTACGAACTTTGGTACAAGCAGGCTATCGGGAAATTCACGCTGACGGTGGGACTCCAGGACTTGAATACCGACTTTGCGGCGAGCGTGTATGGCACCTTGTTTTCGAACAGTTCCTTCGGGATACATTCGAGCATTGCCGACAACGTGGCATCGCCGGTATTCCCACTGACGGCCCTTGGAGCAAATATCAACTGGAAAGTTTCCAAATCGTATTCGTGGCAGGCAGCTATTTTCGATGGGACACCCGACGATTTTGAAACGAACCCGTTCAACGTGAACTGGAAATTGGACAAAAACCAGGGTTTCCTGGCTGTAAGCGAATTCCAATTCAGGAAAAGCTTGGTGGCAGGTAAAACCGGAACTTACAAATTCGGCATATACTACCACCAGCACAATGATACAATTGCAACCGAGCAACGGAACGGGGGCTTCTACCTGGTTGCCGAACAGGAAATTTCAGGTAAGATTTCGCTTTTTTCCCAAATAGGGTTAAGCCCCAAGAAGATGAACCGAAACAGCCAGTATTATAGTATTGGATGCAATTACAGCGGTTTGCTCCGGGGCAGGTCCAATGACCAGTTGGGAATTGCAGTGGCATTTGCCGGGATTCACGACAGCCCTGCAGGCAGCGAAACAGCCATCGAGTTGGGATACAAATTCATTGCCGACAAGCACACTTATTTGAAGCCCGACATGCAATACATCATCAATCCGGCAGGAACCGGGACAAAACTACCAAACGCACTGGTTGGATTCCTGCGCTTGGGCATTGAATTTTAATATTTTGATTTATTTGGACAGACATAGAAGCAAATGACAGCAAATACACATCTTTCCGATTTAAAAACAGGCGATGAAGCTATTATAACCAAAGTACTGGGACACGGGGCTTTCCGCAAGCGGATTACCGAAATGGGCTTTGTGAAAGGCGAAAAAGTGGTTGTGATTAAAAACGCACCCTTCCAGGATCCGGTGGAATACGAGATAATGGGCTACAAGGTGTCGCTCCGGAGAAGCGAAGCCGAATTGGTGGAAGTAGTTTCGGAGGAAGAAGCTGCCAGCCTGCCCGGCACGAAGTTCGAAGGCACAATCGATGAGGAAAAACTGAAGGTTTCGGCCATCGAAAAGGGCAAAACCATTAACGTGGCATTGGTGGGCAACCCGAACTGCGGGAAAACAACCCTG
>DATGXD010000119.1:0-10523 GCA_035299105.1 Paludibacter sp.
GAAACAAGCCATTGGCTGGTGTTGTCGCCGTGTTTTCCGCCGGGCGAGAATACGAAAATGTAGTTTTCGTAAAATGGGCTTGCCACGAACCCCAATAATACGGAAACCCAGATGAGCCAGAAACAGCTGTGGAAAAAGGCAGCCCAAAGCGACGAAATGCGGATATTCATCATTCTGAACGCCAATACGATACCAAAATACAGTATGGCGAATGAAGAAATTCCAAACCACTTGTTTATGAATGTTTCGGCCAGGATGGCGCCGGTGACCGAAGCCCAGTTCTGGATTTCCGAGCGCATTTGCTGCATTTCGTGCCAGCTCAAATCCATTTTGCTTTGGTCGGCAGCGCCTGTGAAAAAGTACGACACGAACGATAGGAATAAGAACAAGACTCCCAAAAGCATAAGCAGCCCGGCAATGAAACGGGTGCGTTCATCGGTGATGAAATTGCGGAACTTTTGCCAGGATCCCGGCTCGTTCGAACTTTTGGTTGGAGCCGCTTTTTTTGTTTCGGGGCGGGGCGTTTGCTTAAACTCGGGTTTTGGAGTGGTTTTTATTGGTTTTTTTGGCGCCATATTCTTGTTCGAGAAGGATAAACCTGTTTTTTTGATGTTGACCTGGGTGCTTTTTTGACTTCATTCCTGACTATCAGGATAAATCATTTGTTTATGTCTGATTTGCAAAAATAATAAAAATGAACACCTTAATTACATCTTTTGCTATAAATTTGCAGAAAAATAGTAAACGACCTGCGTTAAATATTCCAATGCAAAATAGTTGGTTTATTTCAAAAGCAAGACAGGGTCAATGGAAAAATATTACACAATATGACGACAGAAGAACGATATGGGAAAATCGTGGAATGGTTTTCGGTGAATATGCCCGTAGCCGTCACCGAACTGGATTACCACAATCCGTTTAGCTTGCTCGTGGCGGTTATTTTGTCCGCCCAATGTACCGATAAACGGGTAAACCTGACCACCCCCAAGTTGCTCCATGACTTCCCGACACCCCAGGCCATGGCCTCGAGTAGTCCGGAAGTGGTTTTCGAATACATCAAGTCCATTTCGTTCCCCAACAACAAATCGAAGCACTTGGTGGGCATGGCCAGGAAACTGGTGGAAGATTTTGGGGGCGAAGTTCCGGACGATATCGGGAAACTCCAGACTTTACCGGGAGTTGGCCGCAAAACAGCCAATGTCATTGCTTCGGTTGTTTTCGACAAGCCTGCCATGGCTGTCGACACCCATGTTTTCCGCGTTTCCGAACGCTTGGGGCTGACCACCGGCTCGAAGAATCCGCTGCAAACGGAACGTGAACTGGTGAAGCACATTGCGCCCGAACTTTTGCCCATTGCCCATCACTGGCTCATTTTACATGGCCGTTATGTATGCGTGGCCCGAAAACCAAAATGCCCCGAATGTGGTTTAAAAGAATGGTGCCGGTATTACAATCAACTGATCCGCAAATGATGAAAGGGAAATTGATTCTACTTGGCAATTCGTTACCCGCAAATAAATTTGTAATTTAAACAAAAGCAGTGTTATGATAGACAAAGAGTTAGTCCGTTGCCGTCCGTGCGGTTATGTGATGAAAGCGAGCGATTTAGGCGATGTTTGCCCGGCTTGCGGTTTGCCCCGCAATGTGTTTGAACCTTACCGCGAACGTGTTTCGGCGAACCGCCTTTTTATCCTGAACCTTGATATTCACCCGATTGCCATCCATTTGTCCCAATCGTTTGTGGCGCTTATCCCGATAATGATGGTTTTCCACTTGGTTTTTCCCCGCTTCCAGGAAAATATCGTCCACCCGGTAATCAACTTTTTTGTGTTTGCCCTGCCTTTTTCGCTGGTGTTGTCTTTCACATCGGGGGTAATTGATGGCATTACCCGTTTTAAGACCCTGAGGACACCCATGTTACGTTCCAAGATTGTTTTCAGCATCTTGATATTTGCAACCAGTATTGCAAACCTGGTGTTGTTCACGCCCAGCCAATACAATTGGCTTACCCTGGTGCTTAGCTTGGCGGCTTTTGCTTTTGCCGTTAAGCTGGGTTTGATTGGGAAACGGTTGCTCGATGTGATTCTGCCTGGCGCTTATGTGCCGCGTGGGAAGAAAGTGGCAAAACCAGCTCCCCAAAAACCGGCGGATGTGATGAACGAAGAGCCCACTGAAAATTAAGGATATAAAAAATCCCTGCATTGTGAAGGTGCAGGGATTTTTTATATCCTGGTCGGGTTGGAATTTAAAACCTCACCGTCACACCGCCCAAAACGTTTACTCCGGCTTGCGGGTAGCAACCGAAATAATTATAAACAGTTGATTGCTGGTTATAAACCGGATTATCCTTGTTGTCTGAGATAGAAGGTGAACTCCAGGCACTGCTGATATATTTTTCGTTAAACAAATTATTTACCAGCAGTGTAAACGACAAGCCACTTACGAATTTTGCAGGTACATCGTATTTCAGACGGAGGTTGTTTACAAAATAGGCAGGCAAACGGCGGTCGGCTTTTCCTGTGTTGTCAACGTATTGGTTCCCAACATAAACTGATTGGAACCCGGCCTCGAAGTTGCCTTTGTTGAAAGTAATCATGCTGTTTGCAAGCAGTTCGGGCGAGAATGCAATAGGAGTATTTTGGTAGTGGAAATCGACACTTTGTCCGGTTGGCAACCAGTTTTCATCAATAACATTCACCGTTTCGGTGAAATCGGCAATGCGGTTGTAGCTTAGCGTCGCATTTACATCCCAGCGTAAAAAATCGGTTAGTTTCACGCCCGTCATAAGTTCGATGCCCGAACGATAACTTACAGGGATATTTTCAGTGAGCAACTCACCTATATCATTGATTTTGCCCGTAAGAACCAACTGGTTGCGATAATACATCATGTAAGCATTTGCGCCCGCCGAGAAATTCCCGGTATGGTATTTATATCCCAGTTCAGTGTCGTAAAGCGTTTCGTGTGTTGGCCATACGCCCGGAGTCCCATCGGTGTAGTTGGTGCGTGTCGGTTCGCGGTTTGCCACGGCAAAGGACAGAAACATGTCGCTGAATTCCCCGGGACTGTAAAACACACCGGCTTTCGGATTGAAGAAATTGAAAACTTTATCTATATTTAGTCCCTGCATGCCTACAGCATCGTCAACCCATTGGTCGTTGGTTCCGTGTAAATTGTAATTCACCCTCCTGTATTGCAAATCACCAAAGATATTCAGTTTTGCTGTGATTTCATAATTTGCCTTCAGGTAAATATTCCCATCAAACTTGCTCACTCTGCTGCGGTAATATTCTGTCCCGGGAAGCAAATCGCCAACATAATTTTTCACCCAGGTTACCTCTCCCCAGTGATTTCCCCAATAATTGTTTACTGCGCCACCCAATTGAGCATTCAGTTTCCTTTTTTGGTAATTCAGCGAGAAAATACCCCCGGCAAAATCATTGCCCATCCACTTCTGGCGTACCAGGTCGGTTTGGGTAATGTAGATGTTGTCAACTTTAAAAGAGTCCAGCGAATACTCGACCAGGTTTACAGGACTCCATGGGTTGTTTTTTTTGTACTCTTCATAATATCCATCACCGCGGGTATAATGCAAACCTGCATTCAGTGTAAGGAATGGATTGATGCTGTGGGCAGCCAGCAACTGGTAATTGGTTTGGACATAATTGTCGGTTTGATTCTTGTAATACAGAGGGTTGCCGTTGGCATCATCGCCCATGTACCCGCAGGGATTATATGTCCTGGCATATTCCAGTTTAGGAAGTTCGTACGAATCGACCCCATCCCAGGCATGGTAGGTTTTTTCCGTTCCGCCGAAGGTTATGAATTTCACGGTTGTTTTTTCACCATAATATCCGGCCTGGACAAAATAGGATTTCATTTTTGTGAATGCACGGTCGATAAACCCATCGGAAGAAATGGACGAAAGCCTCGTGTCGATAGCCCAATGGCCATTCAACAAACCCGAACTCGCTTTGACTGTAGTTTTCCGGCTATTGAAAGAACCATAGGAAGCCGAAATTTCGCCCGAAGCTTTCGGCGCATGGTAATCGGTCTGGATATTGATATTTGCCCCGAAAGCAGCCGCCCCGTTGGTCGAAGTTCCCACGCCCCGCTGCACCTGGATGTTTTCAACCGACGAAGTAAAATCCGGCACATCGACCCAGTAAGTGCCTTGTTCGTCGGCATCGTTGTAAGGTATTCCGTTGATGGTGACGTTAATACGGGAAGCATCGGTTCCCCGGATACGGAAATTCGTGTAGCCGATTCCGGTTCCTGCATCGGATGTTATTACCAGCGAAGGGGTGTTGCTAATCAAGTACGGCAAATCCTGTCCCAGGTTGCTTTTCGAGAGTGACTCCTTGCCGATATTGCTGTACGCCAAGGGCGACTTGTCGTTTGCCCGGAGCGAAGTTACCGTGATTTCGTTGATTGAAACCGAAAGAGGTTGCAGTTTCAGCACCAGTTCGCGCTCTGTCTCGGTGTGTAAGGTCAGGGTTTCGTATCCCATATACGAAATTTTAAGCTGGTACGAAGTGTTTGTAAGTTTGTCGAATGCAAAACTGCCATCTTTGCCGGTTGCTTTACGCAACGTGGTGTTTTCAACCTGGATTGTTGCCCCTGCCAGGGCATTCCCTTTTTCATCGTATACTTTACCTCTAATGGTATGTTGTGCAAAGGCAGTAACAGCCCCAAGCAGCAGGAATGCCGCCATAAAAATTTGTCTCATAGCAAATTAATTAATTGAATTGTTTTGAAAATTTAATTTGGAGGCTTAATGAAAAGCGCGGATGATGAATTCTTATTCCCTTCGCGGAATTACCCGTGCAGGTTCAAAGGGTATGATCTCAGCCCGGAATATTAAGGCACCCCGTTGTTCTAAAAAAAATCAAACAATTTATTTGTCCGAATGTTCAGCCTGTTGAAAAAAAAGAAAGGAAAACAACCGTGGAAGCCGGTCGAATCCCTTTCTTGTGCAAAGATAATACAATTTTTTAATGTGTTGTCTTATGTTCGAACTGAAATACCTATGTTACAGAAACCGGTCCATCGACATATTGCTTCTTGTTCCTCCCGAGAGGAGGGATAGGGGGCTTTCACATTACCCTGCCCAGCCTTCCCGGTCGAGGTTGCGGTAGTTGATTGCCTCGGCAATGTGGTTCGACTGGATATGTTCCGAGTCGTCGAGGTCGGCAATGGTTCGGGCCACCTTGATGATACGGTCGTAAGCCCGTGCCGACAAGTTTAGCCTTTGCATGGCATTTTTCAGTAATTCGGAACCGGGCTTGTCAATCTGGGCGAAGGTGCGCATTTGTTTCGACGACATTTGGGCGTTGCAGTAGACGCCGTCGATTTCACGGAAACGGAATTCCTGGATCTGGCGGGCTTTCATTACCCGTTCGCGCACATGGTCGCTTGGTTCGGCCTCGCGCATCTCCGAGAGTTTCTCGAATGGAACGGGCACAATCTCGATATGGATGTCGATCCGGTCGAGCAAGGGTCCTGAAATCCGGCTCAGGTATTTTTGTACCACTCCCGGCGCACAAACGCAATTGCGCTCCGGATGATTGTAGTAGCCGCACGGGCAAGGATTCATGGAGGCCACCAGCATGAAACTGGCGGGATATTCGATGGCAAACTTGGCACGGGAAATGCAGATTTTCCGGTCTTCGAGCGGTTGGCGCATGACTTCCAGCACCGTGCGTTTGAATTCGGGAAGCTCGTCCAGGAAAAGCACGCCATTGTGGGCCAATGAAATTTCGCCGGGTTGAGGGAACGTGCCGCCGCCCACCAGCGCCACATCGGAAATGGTGTGGTGCGGACTGCGGAACGGGCGTTGCGAGATGAGCGAAGTCTGGCTGTCGATATTGCCGGCCACTGAATGTATCTTGGTGGTTTCGAGGGCTTCGTGGAGCGACAACGGGGGTAAAATGGTGGGAATCCGTTTGGCCAGCATCGATTTCCCTGCACCCGGAGGCCCCACCATGATGATGTTGTGTCCGCCTGCGGCGGCTACCTCCAGTGCCCGTTTCACATTTTCCTGGCCCTTGACATCGCAGAAATCAATTTCCGACAAATTGAGGTGGCTGAAAAACTCTTCCCGGGTGTTGACAATAGTTGGTTCGAGGGTAGTTTCGCCTTTGAAAAAATTAATTACTTCCTTGATGTTTTCCACGCCGTACACTTCCAGGTTGTTTACCACGGCAGCTTCGCATGCATTTTGTTTGGGCAGGATAAAGCCCTTGAAACCTTCTTCGCGCGCTTTGATGGCGATGGGCAGTACCCCTTTGATGGGTTGCAAGCCGCCGTCGAGCGAGAGTTCGCCCATGATCACGTACCGTTCGAGGTTTTCAGGAGGGATTACTTCGTCGGCCGCCAGGATTCCAATGGCCAAAGGCAGGTCGTAGGCCGAACCTTCCTTGCGGATGTCGGCAGGCGCCATGTTTATAACCACCTGCTTGTGTGGCATTTTGTACCCGTTGTAGCCCAACGCCGAGGCAATCCGCTCGTGGCTTTCCTTCACGGCGTTGTCGGGCAAGCCCACATGCATGAACTTGATTCCGGTGCTTACGTTTACTTCGATGGTGACAATGGTGGCGTTAATTCCTTGGACGGCAGAACCAAAGGTTTTTACTAGCATGGTATGAGTTTGTTTTAGTTAAATATTTTTGCCAGCAATGTTTTTTTCGGACTTGTGGCGTTTTTCCTGTCGCTGCTTAATGTTGCTCTCAGGGTGAACACTTGTTCGTACATCATTCTCCCTTCCGAAAAATGCAGGTTCAGGTTCAGCCTTCCAGTAGCAAACCGGTTGCGGATAACCTGCAGGTACCATTTGCTTTGCAGGTAGAATCCCGCACGCAGGAAGGGGTTGTTCCAATAGAGTTCGTTGCCGTATTTCCCGTAAATCAACTGGCGGGGATTTCCGGCATACAATGTGTTTTGAACGCCGAAGCCCGAATAATCGACGTTGGCTCTAACGACAATTCCTACAGGTAAATAAGTACTGTTTGGAATGTTCCTCTCCCTTTCGAACCCGGCTAGCACGCCCGCTGCAACCAACAAGGTGTCGAGGCCTGTTTGGTTCGAATAATCGAATCCTGCCGACCAGTGGGCCAATGCGTTGTCGCAAACATGGAAACCGGGAACCGGCGGGTTGGTGTTTGCAAAGTGGAACAAATACGACTGGAAATCGGTGAAGGCATGCCCCCATTTTTTATGGGCCGATGCGCCGACAAAAAATGTTTCGTGGTTGATGGCGGTTTGGTGACCGTTCCAGTCGAGCCAGAGGTTGAAAAACCCTTCCGCATTGCCCCGTTGCCAGAAAATTCCTTCCAGGGTAGGGCGGTAGTAGGCTACCGAATCCTGGAAAAACAAGTCGGAATAATTCGAAAGCACGGCGCTGCGTGGAAATGCCCCGGCGTAGAAGTTGGTGCTTGCGGTTTTATACTGGTAGTAGGCAACGGGGCGGACTGCATCCAGCATGTTCACCGACCCGGCGGTTTTCAGCAGGTCGACACCAGCCGACAGGTGGTGAACCGAATCCCACGACAATACGGCTTCGGGCGAAAAATGGACGCCGGTCATGGTCTGGTCTTTTGTCAGCGTTGACCTGGCATATTCCGTGTTGTCGAAAAAATAGTCAAGTCCGGCTTTCCAACCCAGATTTTGGGCATCTGTGATGGCGGCTACAAAAAGTAGCGTGAACGCCAATGGAATCGTTTTTCTCATGCAGGGATGGAACTGTGGATAATGTTGTACCAATTTTCGTTGAGATTTGAAGAGCGATATTTTAATGATATTCGTGTGATAATTATTTCATGTTGAATAAAGCTGTTATTTCACTTTGTGTTAATGCTTGATTCCATATGCCTAAATCATCAATTGCTCCAGAAAAATACTTTTGGTCAATGCTGGTTTCGAAGTTTGTTTGTATCCAGTTTTGTTCCGAACCTATTGACATATAAGATTTATTGAATGTGAGTGAGCCTCCTTGTCCGTTTACACTTGTAACATCTAAAACACCATCAATGAAAATCTTAATAATTCCGCTTGAAGATAATCGTACCAGCGTAATCATATGCCAAGAATTGTCGTTGACAGATTTTGAAAAAATATAATTGCCTGTTCCTAATGCGGTTGCATCATCTCTTATCATAACTCCAACTTTCCCGGGAGAATTTACAACATTTGTCAAACAACCAACATTAAATTCAAAAACAGTATTGTTGTCCCTTAAAGTTAGTATTGGACCGTTTAAATCACTTGTCTTAATCCAAGTATTCACAGTTAAATCAACGCCTTGTCCGAATGTGTTATTTATACTTTTCAAATCAAGTCGTACATCATTGTTCGAACCATTAAAAAGGAATGCATTGTCGGTTTTTCCAAACCTGTCTGAAACATTTGTACAACCATGGTTCGTGCCGTTATTTCCATTGCCACTTTCATCGTTTGCATTTCCATTAAAAGGATACCAGGCAATTAAACCATTTAAAGGAATCTGGTCTTTTGTTGTAAATATTAATTCATTGCTGTATACAGTTCCCAAAACTGTTGTGACAAACGCCCTAAGAAAATACTGTGTTTTTGGAGTCAGATTTATAATTGTATCAGTGTATATGCCTGTTGTGTGATTATTAATAAGAACATTGTCTTCAATTGTGGGCGTTGCATTTTTGCCCCAACAAATTCCTTTAGAGATTACATTAAGACCTCCAAAAGATTTAAAATCAGTTTTGCACACGATGCTTGTCGCCGTTGTGTCTGTTAATAATTTTGCTTCAACTAAAACAACTCCATTGTCGGTTGTGAAATTTAGAGTGCTACCATAAGAAACCCCTTTGCTGTTAATTGCATATGCTCGAACATAGTACGACGTATTTGGTGTTAGATTTCTTAGGATGCTTGTGAATTTACCAGCTCCACTACCATCTTTTGAGAGGCTATCGTTTATGGTAGGGTCAATTTTTGTACTCCAACATACACCTCGTTGTGTTACAGTAAATCCATTGTCTGTAATAATTTCCCCACCCGAAGTCGCAGTAACAGCTGTTATGTCTGTCATTTCAAGATTCGTATTGATTTTAGCTAATAACTCCGTTTCTTCTAATGGGGTTTCCTCATTTTTGCAACTTTGCAAGAATATGGTTGTGAAAGTAGCGATACAGAATAGAATTGTTTTTAGATTGAATGATTTCATTGGATTTAATTATTTGTTTTTAATTGCAAATATAATAATTGTTTTTACATAAAATGTAATTGCTGAATTTGTTATTTACCTAAAATGGATAATCTCCAATTGGAGATTATCGGACGAACCTCATTTTTTGGATACCCTGTTATGGCGTTTCTCCGTTTTGATAGTATCATATGATACTATCAAAGAAAAACAATTTTCTACGAAACTCCAATTCTTTTCTTCCCAACCAGGCTCGGGTTGGGAAGCGGATGTAGGCTAAAGTGGAGGTTGGTTGGAATGAAAGTGCAAGCTGTTCGATTGCCCGGCTCAGGTTATTTGCCCGGCAAGTTCCTTTCCTTGTTTTATCCTGTCGGCCATGCCAATGCCGCCACGCAGGTTTCCCCCGATCTGGAGGCCGGGAAATTCTTTTTCTAATGTTTCGATAGCTGCAAAACGTTCACCGCTTTCCACACCGTATTGCGGGATGGCTTTCTGGTGGCGGTTGATGTGCATGAAATCGGGTTTGAATTCGTTGAGTTTCATCAAATCCTTGAGTTCGCGCTCAACTATTGCCCCGATTGCTTGGTCGCTTTTATCAACCAGGCCCTGGCGGCGGACACCGCCCATAAACACGGAAAGCAAAGCACCACCTTCGGGCGCCCGGCCGGGAAACAACGCCGACATGTAAAGCACCCCCAAAATATCCCGTTTTTCAATGGAAGGAACCAACCCGCCAAACCCGTCCAGTTTTATGCCTTCCCACTGGTTGAAACCCAGCGAGACCTCAATGACACGGGTGTACAGCAAGTTGTCGATTCCCCGGATGGCCGACTGGTCGATAAACGGGAAAATTTCGCCCAAAGCATACGCCCCCACGGTTGAAATGACATTCCGGGCTTTGATGCTAATCCGTTCGCCTGCCGGGTTTGTATAGCTGACCCGGAACATCCCGTTTTTCTCGACTTCAATTTGCCGTGCGTTGGTAATGAAGTTTTCCGCGCCTGCCGACTCGTACAATGCTTGGGTAAACGAACCCAGACCGCCTTCGAACGAAAAGGTTTTGCGGCTGGCTTTTTTTTCTCCTGTTTTCTTTTCGGCAAAACCTTTTTTCACCGAGCCTCCAATAAGGCTTCCGTATTTTTGCTCCAAGTTATACAATTTGGGCAATGCGTAGGCTGGAATCAGGTAGTTGGGGTCGCCGGCATATACCCCGATGATGAACGGGTCGACGGCATAATCCAGAAAACTTTGCCCTAACCGGCGTTTGACAAATCCGGCCAGGGTTTCGTGCGGGTTTGTCCCGGGTTTCCTGAATGGTTCGCCCAAAATCCGGAATTTGTCTTTC
>DATGXD010000120.1:0-32985 GCA_035299105.1 Paludibacter sp.
GAAGGTAGCTGGCCATTGGTTTTTAAAAATATGATATGCAAAGATACTGAATTTGGTGTATGGGACAATTTGATTTTTTTCCCGATTTTATTGTATGGATTAATTGAAATCGTTATTTTTGAAAACAATATTATAGGGGAAGGTCTGGGATAATCGCAGTTGAAGGTATGCAAGTGGCTGTTGTTCAGGCAAACAATGAGGATTGTATTTGCATAACAGGTGTGATTAAGGCCAAAGCTGGTGATTTTTTTGTACCGATTGGTTAAGAAATGGAAATGCGTTGGAGCATGTCGGGATTTGGGGAAAGTGAATAATCCTGATTTTAATTGTGGCGGGTTCGCCATAATTAAAAGAAGATCCGGTTTGGATAATTTCAAAATTGGAGTCAAAGGGTTTGTTCAACAAACTCATGCTAATTGGAATTCATGCGAAAGCAGGAAGATATGGTGGAACTTAATTATTAAAGTCATGAAAAGTATAAAAGGAACACAAACCGAAAAAAACCTGTTGGTTTCGTTTGCAGGTGAAAGCCAGGCACGTATGCGTTATACCATGTTTGCCAGCGCAGCCAGAAAGGAAGGTTTCGAACAAATCTCGGCCATTTTCCTCGAAACGGCCGAACAGGAAAAGGAACATGCCAAGAAATTTTTCAGTTACCTCGAAGGTGGCGAAGTTGAAATCGCCGCTTCGTATCCTGCCGGTGTGGTGGGTACTACCGCCGAAAACCTGAAAGCGGCTGCCGCGGGCGAAAACGAAGAATGGACGTTGGGCTACCCGAAGTTTGCCGAAATTGCCGAAGCCGAAGGTTTCCCGAATATTGCTGCAACTTTCCGCAAAATTGCAGCCGTGGAAGCCGAACACGAAAAGCGCTACCTCCGCCTGCTCGAAAAAGTGGAAAACAACCGGGTTTTTGCCCGTGAAGAAGAAACCAGCTGGCAATGTCGCAACTGCGGCCATGTGCATGTTGGCAAGGAAGCCCCGAAGGCTTGCCCGGTTTGCGCCCACCCACAGGCATATTTCGAAGAAGAAAAAACAAATTACTAATCGGCTTTTCCAAAGTTCCGAACTTTAAAAATCAGGTGTAAAAAGAAACAACCGTCGCAAATCCGAGGCAGTTGTTCCTTTTTAGGCTCTCTGGTGCTTTTGTCAGGCCGTAACATAATAAGAAACAATAAATCGCGGCTTTTAAAGTTATCTGATGAGCCTGTTGTGGTTATACAATGAATTCTGAATTGCAAATTACCGGGGATGGTTCCCACACCTTGTTTGTCCCCGGAATCGCTGAATGTTACCATTCCACGCACGGTGCCGTACAGGAATCGAAACATATTTTCATCGATGCCGGGTTAAAGCATTGCACAAAGCAGGAAATCCGTGTGTTGGAGGTCGGCTTTGGAACCGGGTTGAACGCATTCCTGACCATGTTGGAAGCCGAAACATCGAGGAAAACGATTCGTTATACTGCGTTTGAAAAATTTCCGGTTGAACTCGAAAAAGCCATTCAATTGAATTATCCGGAAATGATTGCCCCGGGAAAACAGGATTATTTCAATAGGTTGCACAGGGCGGAATGGAATGTACCGGTGGGGTTGACTCCGTTCCTGACGATTGAGAAAATGGAAGTCGATTTTACGGCAACAGCCATAAATGGCAAGTACGATGTCGTTTATTTCGATGCATTTTCGCCCGAAAAACAGCCTGAAATGTGGAGTGGGCAGCTTTTCGAAAGACTTTTCAGCAGTTGCAACCCCGGTGCCGTGCTGACAACCTATTGTGCCAAAGGCATGGTTCGCAGGGCCATGCAGGCTGCCGGTTTCCGGGTCGAACGCTTGCCGGGTCCTCCGGGGAAAAGGGAAATATTGCGGGGGGTAGTTGACCTGAAAATTTGAAGATTGATATTGTAATAACCTGGCGTTTGGTTGGGTTAATAATGTATTTATATGGTGTTTTGATGATGAAAAAATATTGGGCTTTCTATGTGCCTTACCTTGTGTTTGTGCTGGCGTTTTTGTTGTTGGTTTTGTGTAATTCGAAAGCCGACCTGCACCTTTGGATGACTTCATTCAATTCGCCGGCAGCCGACATTTTCTTTCATTATTATACCTACGTGGGCGACTGGGTGCCTTTTGCTGTCGTTGGAGGATTGTTGTTTTTCCGTTACCGTATCGCGTTGCTGGTTCTTGCCGCTCAATTGGTCTCGGCCGTTTTTTCCACTTCGTTGAAGCATATATTCAACGAGAGCAGGCCCTCGCTTTATTTCAGCCAGCATTTCCCCTCTGTTAGCTTTCATCATGTTGCCGGCGAACACTTGTATACAACCCATAGTTTCCCCTCGGGACATACCATCACGGCATTCGCATTTTTTATGATGCTGGCTTTTTATACGCGGCATAACCCGGTTCGTTTCCTCTATTTTGTGCTGGCTTTTCTGGTGGGTTATTCGCGTGTCTATTTGTCCCAACATTTTGCAGTCGATGTGTTGGCAGGTTCGGCCATTGGTGTTTTGGTTAGTGTTTTTTGCTACCAATACATTGACAACAAGCTGCTTGCGTGGGCCGATAGTTCAATATACAAAGATTTTAAAAAGAAAAGTAAGGATAAAAGTTTGTTGTCTGAAATATAAAATGTATCTTTGCAAGCTCAAAATCAAACGTGTGGTTTTGTGATGTGTGCAAGGCTAAGTTTGTATTTTTAAACTTAATAATCAATAAGTTATCATGTATTTAACAGCTGAAAAAAAGCAGGAAATCTTCGGTAAATACGGAAAGTCTAACACTGATACTGGCTCAGCAGAAGGTCAGATTGCATTGTTTTCATACCGTATCAACCATTTGACCGAACACTTGAAGTCAAATAAAAAAGATTATAGTACAGAACGCGCTCTTGTAATTTTGGTAGGAAAACGTCGCCGATTGCTCAATTATCTGAAAGATAAGGACATCGCCCGTTACCGTGCAATTATCAAAGAGTTGGGTATCAGAAAGTAATTCTGGCTTTCAAAACTTTAAAAAGGCGTTTCAAAGCTATTTGAAATGCCTTTTCTTTTCTATCTACCCGGTTTTATTTAAACAATATTTCATTACGACAGTAATATGCAAAAACCATCCATCCCCAAGGGAACCCGCGATTTCACACCCCAGGAAATGGCAAACCGCAACTATATATTCAATACGATAAAAGATGTTTTCCGCTTGTACGGGTTCCAACAAATAGAAACGCCGGCCATGGAAAACCTGTCGACCCTGATGGGGAAATACGGCGAGGAAGGCGATAAGTTGTTGTTCAAAATCCTGAACTCGGGCGATTTTATGAACGGCTTGGGCGATGAGGAATTACTGGGGCGCAATAGCGTGAAGTTGACCAACAGGATATCGGAAAAAGGCCTGCGTTACGACCTTACAGTGCCTTTTGCCCGTTTTGTGGTGCAAAACAGAGATAAGATTTCGTTCCCGTTCAAGCGTTACCAGATTCAGCCTGTTTGGCGTGCCGACCGTCCGCAAAAAGGCCGGTACCGGGAGTTTTACCAATGCGATGTGGATGTGGTGGGGAGCGATTCGTTGCTCAACGAACTGGAGCTGATCCAGATTGTGGACGAAGTGTACCGCCGCCTGAAAATCAATGTGGTGCTTAAAATCAACAACCGCAAGATACTTTCGGGTATTGCCGAAATCATTGGCGAGGCCGAAAAAATCACCGATATCACCGTGGCTATCGATAAAATGGATAAAATCGGGTTGGAGAAAGTGAATGAGGAAATTGCTTCGAAAGGTATTTCGCAGGATGCCATCGGCAAGTTGCAACCGATTCTGAAACTCAGTGGCACGAACGCTGAGAAACTGCAGCAGCTGAAATCCGTGCTGGCTTCTTCCGAAACTGGGCTGAAAGGCGTGGCCGAACTGGAAACCATTTTCGGGTTGTGCGACGCGATGCAGGTGAAAACAGCGGTTGAACTCGACTTGACCTTGGCACGCGGCCTGAATTATTACACCGGGGCCATTTTCGAGGTGAAAGCCCTCGATGTGGAAATGGGCAGCATTACCGGCGGTGGCCGTTACGATAACTTGACAGGGGTTTTTGGCATGGAAGGCGTTTCGGGTGTTGGAATTTCGTTTGGCGCCGACCGCATTTACGATGTGCTTAACCAATTGAACCTTTATCCTGAGACTTCGGTCGAGCAAACGAAGGTTTTGTTTGTAAGTTTCGGTAGTGAGGAACTGATGTATTGCCTGCCCTGGCTAAATGCGTTGCGGGCCGAAGGAATCAATACCGAAATCTATCCCGAGGCGGCCAAAATGAAAAAGCAAATGGGTTATGCCGACAATAAGAAAATCCCTTATGTGGCCATTGTGGGGGAAACCGAAATGGCTGCCGGGAAGGTTATGTTGAAGGATATGAAAACGGGTGAACAGAACCTCGTGTCGTTGGACGAACTGGTTGGGAAGTTGAAGTGAGCCCGAGCCGCCGTTTCTGCGGAGAGTGAAAACTTCGATTGTCCCGTTTCCCGAATAGGTTAGGTCAAATCATTTATATAGTGGCGGAGCATTATGCCTGCCACAACCAGTTTTGTGCTTGTGCCGGCAAGGTATATGATAAAATCGTAGAAAGCCAGCCCCCTTGTTCTTTGGTTCTCGTTCAAGGTGAATACCAGTGCCAGAAGCGGTCCGGCAACAGCGCCGGCAACGATTCCCCATTTCCCGAAATACATGCCCAGCATGACACCGATTAACCCGCTCCAAACACAAATCTTGCTGGAACAAAACTTTTTACTTCCCCATTGGGGTAGAAAATAGCCCAGCCCGTGAACGGCAATGACTATAATGCCCCATTGGATAAAGAAATGGACCGAGTATTCCGCAATGCTGCTCAGGTGTATCACCACCATGCCCAGATAGCTCAGCACTATGGCGGGTAGCTGGGGTACCATGCAGCCCAAAAGCCCAGCAGCAACTAACAAGCCGGATGAGATGATCAGGAAATTATCCATGAACCTGTTGAAATGTTATGTTGTGGATTGAAAAGATTGCTTTGCCGTGCAAATATAATCTAAAAAGTGAGACGGAAGCCCCGGTGACCTGAAATTTTATATGCTGCCGTCCACTTGGAGGCTTTTCCCTTTGCCTGGAACTGTCCTGCGGGGTTTTTGTAAGTTGGCAAATCAGGAGGAAAGCAAGGGGGAGTTTTTTTTGCCCCTCTACTGGATGAACTTGTTTGTTGGCACAGAAAATATATATATTTTTGTGAACTTTTTTAAGTTTCCTTGAAATGTATACAAAAATCCCCGCATATCTATACGAGAAAAACAATATCACCCGGCTAATACTGCTGACGGCGGTTTTTGCCCTCTTGTTCATCAATATCTTCAAGCCTTTCGATTCTCAGCATTGGTATCCCCATATCTCGCCGTTCAAATATTTCTTTTTTTCGAGCCTCATTATCCTTACTGGCATGCTGGTGGTGGTGGTAAGCCGCCTTATTATGCTGGCTTATTCAAAAATGTATTCAATTAATTACTTGAAATACAGTGTTTGGGTATTGTCCGAAATACTGGCCATGTCGCTTTTCTATTCGCTTTTTACTAAATTTATCCCTAAGGAGGGAATGAAGCGTGACTTTGTTGAGATTTTCCAACAGTCGACCATTAACACAAGCCTTATTATTCTTCTACCGTATTCCATATTGTGGCTTTATTTCTCGTGGCGCGATAAAAACCTGATTTTACAAAACCTGGCCGTGGAAGAGCAATCCCCCGAAGCCCAGAAAAAAAACCTGATAGGTTTCCCCGACGAAAAAGGCGAGTTGAAGATTTCCATTATGTTGGAAAATCTTTTGTATGTCGATTCTGCGGATAATTACACAACCATCCATTACCTGAACAAGTCCAAGCTTTCGCACTTCCTTATCCGGAATTCGTTGAAATGGATGGAAGAAAACCTGACAAAGGACACGCCGCTGGTGCGTTGCCACCGGTCTTATTTCGTGAACCTCGATAAGGTGAAGGTGGTGCGTAAGGCGAAAGATGGTATCCTGCTCGAACTGGATGCCCCCAATACACCAGATATCCCGGTTTCGAAAACATATTATGAACGGGTTATGAGCAAGTTCTCGCAATATTCTGTTTAATCCTGGATTTCCATCGGGTATTAGTATGGATTCCACTTATTTAGCTTTGCAAATTAAAACAAACCATAAACCTGACAATCATGGATGTGAGCAAAGTTTTCAACCGTAAACCCTGCAAAACCGGTATCGCACTAAGCGGTGGTGGAATCAAGGGTTTGTTCCATGCTGGTGTGCTTAAAGCTTTGGAAGAAAGCGGTATAAAACCCGACATTATTTCAGGGGTAAGTGCGGGGGCCGTGGTGGGAGCATTGTATGCCGATGGCTATACACCGGATGAAATAGCCTGGTTGTTCGAGGATATTAGTTTTAGGCAGATGACTAAATTGAAGATCCCAAACGGAGGTTTTTTTGTAATTGATGCGTTCGAGAAATTCCTGTCGGGTAAGTTGCGTGCCAAAACTTTCGAGGACCTGAAAATCCCGCTACGCATCGTGGCAACCGATCTCGACAAAGGCAGGAGCGTTACTTTTAAAAGTGGGAAATTGATAGAGGCCATTATTGCTTCTTGCAGTATTCCTGTATTATTTAGCCCGAAAATTATCAACGGGGTGCATTATGTGGATGGTGGCGTACTGAAAAACTTCCCGGTTACTACCATTCGAAGCGATTGCGAGAAACTGATTGGCATAAATGCATCGCCCATGGTCGCCAATGAATTCAAGCCCAATATCCTTAACGTAGCTTTACGTTCGTATAATTTCATGTTTAAAGCGAATGTCTTGCACGACAAAGAACTTTGCGACCTGCTTATCGAGCCTGTGGATATGGGCAATTACGAAACTTTCGATGTGGACAAGGGACGCGAAATTTACGAACTTGGCTATAAAAGCGGAAAACTGATAATTGAATCAGGGAAGCTGTTGGTTTAAGCAAAACCAAACAAAGAATTAAGTGGTTCTTAATAAATAAAGAAACATTGGGGCGGATTTGATGTGTATTGCTGAAAATTGATTACTTTTGCACTCGATATCAAATAATAATCTAAAAACAACACTGTAAATTATGTTTCCAGTATCAGAACGTTTGGCGGCTTTGTCACCTTCCGAAACGCTTGCCATGTCTCAAAAAAGCAATGAGCTCAAGGCTCAGGGATTCGATGTAATTAATCTGAGTGTAGGCGAACCCGATTTCAATACACCCGACCATATTAAAGCCGCTGCCAAACAGGCTGTTGACAATAACTTTTCATTCTATTCTCCTGTACCTGGTTTTCCGGCCTTGCGGAATGCAATTTGTGCAAAATTGAAGGCTGAAAACGGGCTCGAGTATGCTGCCGACCAGATTGTTTGCTCCAACGGGGCCAAACAGTCGGTTTGTAATGTGATTCTGTCCATAATCAGCAAAGGCGATGAAGTAATTGTGCCCGCACCTTATTGGGTGAGTTATCCGGAAATGGTGAAACTGGCCGATGGTGTCACCGTGGTGGTTTCTGCCGGTATCGAGCAGGATTTCAAAATCACAGCCGCGCAACTCGAAAAAGCCATTACCCCAAAAACAAAAGCCTTCATTCTTTGTTCTCCTTCGAACCCTACCGGCAGTGTTTATTCGAAAGCGGAGCTGAAGGAATTGGCCGATGTGCTGGCCAAATACCCGCAAATCACCATTTTGTCGGACGAAATATACGAACATATCAACTACCTCGGCACGCACGAAAGCATTGCCCAGTTCGAAAATGTCCGCGACCGCGTGGTTATTATCAATGGGGTTTCGAAAGGGTATGCCATGACTGGCTGGCGTCTGGGTTGGATTGCAGCACCGAAATGGATTGCTTCTGCCTGCAACACATTGCAGGGGCAATATACTTCCGGGCCTTGTTCGGTGACCCAGAAGGCTGCCGAGGCTGCTTATGCCGGCGACCAGGGCTGTATCGAAACCATGCGTGTCGCTTTCGAAAGGCGTAAAAACCTGGTGGTGGAACTAGCCCGCCAGATCCCAGGCTTGAAAGTGAACGACCCGCAGGGTGCTTTCTATGTTTTCCCCGATTGTAGCTCCTATTTCGGGAAATCGTTTAACGGAAAAGAAATCAAAGACTCGGGCGACTTGGCCATGTACCTGCTTGAAGAAGGCCATGTGGCATGTGTGGGCGGTGGAGCTTTCGGTGCGCCTGAATGTATCCGCATGTCATATGCCACTTCCGATGAAAACCTGGTGAAGGCTTTCGGCTGGATTAAGGATGCATTGGCAAAATTGAAATAAAAAAACTGCCAAGTAAAATATGGAAAGGCTTTGGAAAATTGTTTTCAGAGCCTTTTTTGCATGGGTGTGGCGGGCCGCAGAAGAATGTAATGAAACTTGAGTCCGGGATAAGGCAAACTCATTGGAACCAACAGGAACGGATATTCGAATCCCGGAGTGATTCAATTTCTCAATAACCACGCCGACTGTTGGTTCACATCCAAGCCTTTCAGGTTTATATAAAATGCACAGGAAACCTTATCCCGAACCCACGTTAATGGAAGGGAAAATGGGATATAGGTCAACGAACCGGATGGATTGTTAGATTGTTTGTTGTAACAACGTGCGGCTCGATCCCCCATCGGGTATGAAGTTTGGACATTGGCGGTGGGAGTGGATATCATGATATATTTGCAGTTGAAAAAACATGGATATGGAAGCATTGGAATTTAAAAACGGAGATATACTCCCATCTATGGGGCTGGGAACTTGGTTGTCGGGCAAAAGTGAAGTCTACGATGCTGTCCTGGAGGCAATCCGGGTTGGTTACCGTCACATCGATTGCGCTTACATTTATCAGAACGAAGCAGAAATAGGGCATGCGTTGCATGTGGCTATGAAGACCGGATTGGTGAAACGCGAAGAGCTTTTTATTACTTCCAAGTTGTGGAACAGCGACCACAGCCCGGAACGTGTGGAAGCTGCTATCCGGAAATCGCTTGCCGATTTGCAGCTCGATTACCTTGATTTGTACCTGGTTCATTGGCCTGTTGTATTCAGGACGGGACACGATGTGGTACATGGCGTGTCCGACCTGGTGCCGTTGGATGAACTGCCGCTTGAAGTCACGTGGAAAGCGATGGAAAAAGTCCACGGTGCGGGGCTTGCCAGGCATATCGGGGTGTCGAATTTCAGCGTTGCCAAACTTGAAAAGATGCTGGAGAATGTTGCCGTTGCGCCCGAAGTGCTCCAGGTCGAATTGCACCCTTATTTGCAGCAGCACGAACTGCTGGGATTTTGCTGTTCGAAGCAAATTCTGGTTACTGCATATTCTCCTCTTGGAAGCAGGCATCTGGTGAAAAGCGAATCGGGGCTTGCCAACGAACCTGCCGTCCGCCATGTGGCTGGTAAGCATGGTTGTACGCCTGCGCAAGTGTTGTTGGCGTGGGGGATGAAACGCGGTACAGCGGTTATTCCCAAATCGGTTAACCCTGCCCGTATTCGCGAGAATTTCAATTCGGTGAATGTGGAACTCGACAAGGTGGATATGGCTGAAATTGCCGCCTTGGAAAGGAACCAGCGCATGGCCCGGGCCGGATTTTGTGTCATGCCAGGCGGTCCTTATACGTTTGAAAATGTTTGGGATGAACCTGTTTGACAGTCATGTGTTTTTCTGCCGCGTGCCAGCCTTTGTTCAACAGGTGAACGAAAATTTGCTTGTGCTTTAAGATAATATGAACCACTGCAAGCAATAAAACAAAACTCCAGCCATTGGGAATTGGTACGGGCTCGTCAAGCGGACCGTTCAAGCGCGTGCCCGAAGAACCTGCAGTTTGAATTTCAGGTATGTCCTGTCCTGTCTCCACGGTCGTGGAATTACTGAATAGGGAAAGGTCGGGGTCTGAGGCTTCGCCAATGGAAATGTGTGGCAAGTCCGGAAAGATTTCTGGTTCCGTAGGTGAAGTGCTACTTGCCTCAGGGTAATTATCAGTCGGTTGGGGTTGGTTCTCCCCGGAAAAGGATGCAAATACACTTCTGGTGGTTGGGGATTGTGTTTCAATCCCGTTGGCTTCTGGCCCGGTTCCATTGTATTCCGGAAAATTTCTGGTTGGTGCATTCTTGATTTCTTCCGGTTTGCTAAAATCCCCTTCTTGTCTTTCGGTGAAATATATTGTGTCTGAGTATAAGCCAGGGCTTCCCCATGGTGAATATAGCAATAAAATCAACATGCCGGAAATGGACAAGGTACAGGTCAATATGGTGTTAATTCTTCTGCTCATTTATTCACTTATATGATGTTCCAACAATGCGTGGATTGTTTTCCAAAAATAACGAAATTGAATTAAAATGCTGATGTATAGTTTAATGTAAACTGTATTGCTACAATTAAGCCTAAAATATGCTACAATTTGAAGCCTCCCAAGTGGGTGCGTTCTGTTCTGGTGTTTTTGTGGTTGTTTTGCAACTTGCCGTTTTGTTGTTTGCAAGGTGTTGAACACAAGTTAAAAAGAAGAACCGGTTGTAGGTGCTGACAGGGGGACGTTCCAACTTAATGCGTGTAGTAAAATGTGTTGGGCGTTGGGCGTTGGGATTGTTGCTTCGTGGGGACGAAATGGATTTTGTTTCCCAAATAAGTTATTCCTACATGGAATGTATTAATTGTTCAATGCTAAATTAGCAATAAATAACATGGATGTATCTGCTAACACCCAATAATGGCATAGGGGAACAATGCTTTTTTTGAGAAAAGGTATTTATTTGCCGGTAAATATAATAAATTTTGGGTACTTTGCGTGGAAATTTATACGCAGGCATGTAATATTTCGTGTAGCATGATGGTTTCTTTGATTTGGCTATAAAAAAACAAGCTCCGGCTTCGATGACGACGCTAGAGCTTGTTTTTTGTATCCCGGTATTTGGTGTGTTGCTACCCACATAGGCAATTTGCTAGGTGTCTAATCTCGGGCAAGTCTCATGATATTGAATTTGGACGATTAGTATTTTTCAACATTCCCCATTTTCCCGGCAAACAGGATGATGCCTGTGCTTTTTTCGCGAATGACGAATAGGAACGGTTTGTTGGCGTAGAACATGGGATATGTTGGCAACGAGGTGTTGGCTACTTCTACCACGGTAACTGCGGCGGCTTCGGTTCCTTCTTCGGTGACTTCAATGTACGTGTTATGGATTACCCTCGAAATGAGTAAATCATCGTCGGCAATGCTGCTGAAATCGGCCGAGCCGCCAAAGGCCAGTTTCATGCCCATGGCTTGCAATTCGTTGTTAAGCAGGTATTTGTTTTTCGCCGAGAACCGTGGCAGGAATACCAAGACTTCCTGTTTCTTTAATTTCTCGAGATTGCCTTGCCATTTGGCAACGGACAGGTCAGCAAGCACATCCGAAGTTGTTTTGCCTTCTTTTGGTAAAATCACGGTCATGCTGAACGCACCATTCCCATAGGGCATGTCGAGGTATTGCGCTTGGTCATCCTCGCAATACCACAAGGTGTCTTGTATCGACATCATGTTTACTTTTCCTGTACTGCCATCTTCATTTGTGAAATTTGCTTCTGCCGTCTTTCTGGGGTCGAATTTTTTCTGCCATATGCCTTTGAAATAAATGGCGTTTACCAGGTACATCACGGCTTCGGAGGGTATGTAGTCGAGCGGCTTTTCAATCAGGTTGTTTGTTTTTTTTGCGCACCAGTTGTTGATTGTGTCCACGGCCCACGATTGCGAAAAATCAAGTTCCTTGATGTATGTGTTGAAGTTGTCCGAATTCACCTTCAGGAATTCTGCTTTCACCGGAAAGCCGGTGCGGTACCAGAGTGAGTTGGCAATCATCATTTTGGTGGCCGGGTCCAGTTTCGGCAGGGTGGATTGCATGATCCGGTAATATTCATTGATATCCGCCATGGTCATGCCGCTCATTTTGAGGGTTGTTTCCAGTTCGCTTTTTGTTTCGCCGTTGGCTCCGTTCCAAACCATCCCCAATGCAATGCTGACACTTAAAGGGGAAATGAAAACATTGCTTTCTTTCGAAATGTTGATGGTCTTGCCAAGCAGGTCGAAAGCGAATTCGTTGTCTTGTGCAACTTTTTTCTGTAGTTCGGCGCGCAGGTTAAGTGTTTCTGCATTCTTGGGTACATCGGGTTGGTTGTTGCAACCAATAACCAATGGGACGATTAATAGTAACAAAGTTAGTTTTTTCATTTTCGTAGAAGTTTTAAAAGTTAGTTTTTTCAGGTTGAACTATAATTGGAACCGTATGCCGGAACTCAGGCCAATTGCGGTTGGCTTGTCGGTTCGTGCGCTGACAGGTTGGTTGTTGTCGAAAAAGTAAGAGAATTTTGGTTCGAAATACAATCCGATATTTCGTTGCAGCAGGTATGCCAGGCCAATTCCCCCGTTCAGCGACCATTGGAAGCCGTCTATGCTTGTTTTGGATATGGTGGTGTGAGTTGCGTTTCCGGCATGTTCGTTTTGCGTGTACACCGATTGCAGCCCTTTTTCCAGCATTCCTCCGGCGGAGACATAGGCTTGCCATTTGCGGCTTTGCCAAAAGTCGAAGTATAAATTCACTGGCACACCCACATAGTGGAGGTTCAGGCTGGCATCGTAACTTGTTGCTGCTTTTTCTTCGAATGTCGATGATAGAAGCGTGTAAACAAGTCCGGTTTCCAATCCGAGTTTGCCGTTCAAAGGCTTCCGTGCGGTTATCCCAAATGACAGCGGAGCCCTGAAATTCTGTTTGCTGAAGTCGTTGGGCGATAATATTCTAGTGGCCGGTGGGGGTGGAGATGCAGGCATATTGTTTCCGGCATCTGTCGGAATGAACCCATTTCCGTTTGAGACCGAAGTGGAATTGCCCGAACTGAAATTGGCGGCCAGCAGCCATTCTTTTTTGCGTTTTCCCGGCTGGATTTTGTCCCCGGTTTTTTCAGTCAGCGTTTCGGGGATGGGTCTTGTTTTGTTGGTGGTGCTTGCCGGTTTATTTTCTTTCGCTTCTTTTGGTGTGGGTTTATTTTCGTGTGTTTCATTTACCTGCTGTGCTTCAACTTGTTCTGCAGGGTTGCTTCTCGTTCCTTTCAAGGCACTACTATCGGTTGTGTTTTTTTTATGTACTCGGTGTTTTTCAATGGTAGCGGGAGTTGCCGGGCTTGCAGGAATTATGCCCTGCAAACTTCTTGGTGTGCGGTCGGCGGAAAACGACTCGCCGGCATGCCGGACTGGTTCGGAGGGTTTCCCCATTGGCTGGTTGCTGCTTCTTGCTTCCGGCATATATCTAGCCACGGAAGGTTGCTTGCCTGTGAAAGGCGGCAACATAAGCAGGAAAGCCAGTGTGGCAACAGCGGCTCCGCCCGGGATCCAAAACCAGAACGGGATTCGTTTCTTTTGTTTTTGGGTTGGGATGGCGGATTCAATTTCAACCCACCATGCCGGGTCTGTGGGCGATTCGTGAAATTCAAGTTTCCGCCTGATGCTTTCGCTGAATCCATCGCGTTGGTTTGTATGGTCGATATGGTTGTTCATCCGTGTTATTTCACATGAGGATTAAAAAGTGAGAGAACCGATTTTTGCAATAATTTCCGTGCCCTCATGAATTGGGACCGCGATGTGTTCTCGCTTATGTTCAGGATCCCGGCAATCTCGGAATGTGAATATCCTTCTATTGCATACATGTTGAATATGGTTCTATAACCGGTGGGCAAACCGGAAATGCACACCAACAGGTCGTTGGCCGAAATCGACTCGATTATTGTGGCGGTTTCGTCCTGGATTGCCGAGTTGTATTCATCAATGCTTTCGCTATTCCTCAACGCATCGTTTTGCCTGAGGTGTTCGAGGGCCGTGGTTACAATCACACGCCTTATCCAGCCGCCAAAAGAGCCTGTCCCCGCATAGGTGTTGATTTTAGTAAACACTTTTATAAAGCCTTCTTGCAGGATATCGCGGGCAGTTTCCTTGTCGATCACGTACCGTATGCAGACACTGAGCATAGCCGGTGCATACAAATCGTAGACCTGTTTTTGAGCCCAGGTCTCGTTGTTCCTGCAACCGGTAACCAGCCGTTTTTCGTCCCGATTTCCCGCTTTTAATTCCATAAACCAATTGAAAGATGAACGGTTTGCATGTTTCGTTGCACGATGTTTTGTTAAATATCTGTTTCTTCGACAGGCAAAGTTAAGCGTTTGTAGCCAACAAGTGTTTATATAACAAAAATAAAACGCAATTTACTAAAATGAATTTCAATAAATTGCGTTCGGTTATTGGTGTGTTTCTGGCTTTTTTAGTTTCCCGGGCCTGCTGGTTTTAGCCATTTGTCCAACCATTCATAAAATGTGCGTTGCCATAGAATCCCGTTTTGGGGTTTCAGCACCCAGTGGTTTTCGTCCGGGAAAATCAGCATTTCGGCCGGGATTCCCCTTAAAACCGCGGCGTTAAATGCAGCCATGCCTTGTGAGGCCAGAATCCTGTAGTCTTTTTCGCCGTGGATTACCAGTATCGGTGTGTCCCATTTGTCGACAAACAAATGTGGTGAATTGGCGTACGAACGTTGTGCAATGGCGTTGGCCTTCTCCCAATAGGCGCCACCCAAATCCCAATTCACAAACCACATTTCCTCGGTTTCGAGGTATTGCTGCGGTAGGTTGAACATGCCATCGTGTGCCAGGAATGCCTTGAAGCGTTTCTCGTGGTGTCCGGCAAGCCAGTAAACCGAGAAGCCCCCATAACTTGCGCCAACGCAGCCCAGTTTGCCCTTGTTCACATACGGTTCTTTGGCCACGGCATCGATGGCAGAAAGGTAGTCTTTCATGTTTTGTCCGCCATAATCGCCGCTGATTTGTTCCAGCCATTCCTTGCCGAAGCCGGGCAGACCACGGCGGTTGGGAGCCACCACAATGTAACCGTTGGCGGCCATTAGCTGGAAGTTCCAACGGTACGACCAAAACTGGCTGACTGTGGACTGTGGGCCGCCTTCGCAGAAAAGGAGCGCCGGGTACTTCTTCCTTGGGTCGAAATGGGGTGGGTAAACCACCCAGGTCAGCATTTGCTTGTGGTCGGTGGTTTCAATCCAGCGTTCTTCCACTTTGCCCATTTCGAGTTGGTCCATGATGTCTTTGTTCTCGAACGAGATTTCGGTTTCTTTTCCGCTGGGAAGATCGATGCTGTAAATTTCGTCGGGGCTGCTCATCGAATGCTTTACGCCAATCAACTTGTCTTTTGCTTCGGCCACGAAGCTGTAGTCGTGTACACCTTTGGTGAGTTGGGCGATTTTCTTTCCAGAAACATCGGCGCGGTAAACCTGTGTCACGGCGTGCCAGCAACTCACGAAATAAATCGATTGGTTGTCCTGCGCCCAGGCTAGTGCTTCGGCATTTTGGTCGAAATCTTCCGACAGGTCGGTTTTTTCGCCCGTTTCCATGTTCATGACGAACAGCCTGTTTTTGTCGGCTTCGTAGCCATCGCGTTCCATGCTTTGCCAGGCCATCCATTTCCCGTCGGGCGAAAAGACCGGGTTCTGGTCGTAGCCCATCATGCCCTCGGTTTTGTTTTCTGTCTTTTTTGTTTCCAGGTTGTAAAAGTAGATGTCCGAATTGGTCGACAGGGCGTATTCCTTGCCCGTTTTTTTCCGGCAAGTATAAGCTATCGTTTTTCCATCCGGACTCCAGGCCAGTTGTTCTATGCCGCCAAAGGGTTTCATCGGGCATTCGTAAGGCTCCCCTTTCATAATGTCCGTTTCGTTTTCCAACTTGTTGTTCCCAAAATCGGCCACAAAGGGGTGTGGCACTGTTTGCACCCATTCGTCCCAATGCTTGTACATCAAGTCGTTGACGATAATCCCGCTGGCTTCCGGGAGGTCGGGATATTTGTCGGCGGTGCGTTCGCCATATTTCACATCCGCCACAAACAATAATTTTGTTTCATCGGGCGAGAACCTGAAGTCGGTAATCCCGCCTTCATGGTCGGATATTTGCTGCCGGCCGCTTCCATCGGCATTCATTATCCATAATTGCATGTTTCCCGATTCGGGGCTGAGGAAGGCAATTTGTTCGCCGTTTTTCATCCATTTGGCAGATGTTTCGCGGAATGCTGTTTCTGTGATTTGCTTTTTGCCGCTTCCATCAATATTCATGACAAACAGCTCTGAATTGCTTTTATTTTGTTCGATGCTGTAATACGAAACACTGTAGAGCACCTTTGTTTTGTCGGGAGAAAGCTGTACCCCGGCAATCCGGCCGAAAGACCATAGTACTTCGGGGGTCATGCGCCCGTTTTCGATTTTTGGATGTTGTTTTCCTATAATGGCGGAATTGTCTTTGTTGCCACACGAAGCCGCCGTTGCAAGGGCTATTGCCATGATACTTGTTTTTACTGCTGTTTTCATTATTAATTGATTTCTGGTTCTATATAATGCAGAGCGATTGTATAAAATTACTGCAAATATACCTTTTTTTTAAATTGGAATTGATAAATCATTAACGGTTGTTGTCATTTCATGAGGTTTTCGTGCCGGGGAGCAATTATTTAATCCTAATTTTGCATGCAAATTTTTAAATCGAACAAGAATGAAGGAAGATAATTTTGCCGGCCGTGCTGCCGGTTGGGATAATCCCGAAAAGCTAAGGATGACCCGGAAGTTTGTGGACGAAATGTTGCTGCATGTCACCCCTCATGCCGGGTCGAAAGCACTTGAAATAGGTGCAGGCACCGGGCTTGTGGGTTTGTGTATAGAGCCTATGGTAGGGCAGGTGGTTTATGAAGATACCTCGGGTGCCATGCTCGGAGTGTTGGAAAATAAATTGCCTGAAAATAGCAATGCGGTGATATTTCATGGCGAGGTGCAGGAATATATTCAACAGGATATTGACCTTGTTTTCTCCTGTATGGCTTTTCATCATATCCCGGACATTGATGGCCTGCTGAAACATTTGGCTGCAATCACAAATCCCAATGCCGTTGTGGTTGTCGGGGATTTGATGTCCGAAGATGGGTCTTTCCATAATTTCGAACCCATTCCACACCCGGGGTTCGATGTGGCCGGATTGTCGGGGCAATTCAGTCAGGCCGGATTCCTGGTGCTTACTGCCCACCAGTACAACATCTTGACAAAGGAATCGGTTGATGGAAAAATAAGGGAATACGGACAGTTTATTCTGGTGGCTCGAAAAAAATAGTTGTGGGTCAACGATATTGTCCCCATATCAAGGGCTTCGCTCCAGGCCAAACCTTTGCTGCTCCATTGGAGCGCTTCGGACTTGTAAAACTTATGGAAGTGAACTCGGGGAGTCTTGCGCCTGGCTCACGTTATTCTACATGAGCTCTAAATAAACTCTAATATTTGAGATGTTGAAACAAAACTAATGTAGATTTGTTTTACTAATAAATATTAATTAAATCACAATACCTTAATAATTAAAATATATCAATTTTTATATTTTAATTCGATTGTATTAACGTAAAAATGACATTTTCGGAGGGAATCAGTGTGTGTTTGTTCAGATAATTTGGGTTAAATGTTATGTTATTAGCAAATAAGGTTAAATTGCTGCAAGTTTAGAGTTAATGTATATTATTTTGTAGTAAATTTGCAGTATCATGAAAAAAACGACAATCTGGATCCTGATTATTTGCATGCTTTTGAGTTTTGTGGGGTTGATTGCCCTTCAAGCTCGTTATGTCAGGATAAATGCGGAAGTGATTGAAGACCAGTTCAATGACAATGTACAGCGAAGCTTGTTCCAGACAGTGAGCTTGGTGGAGGAGAATGAGGCGCTCGAATATTTGGGACAGACCTTGGAAGGCGATGATTATAGCGGCAACCAAAATAGACTGCTAAGCTTCGATGAACGGAATATCAAATTTAAAAATGATATTGATAGCGTGGCAGCAAGCTTGAAGTTGACTTCGGAGCAACTTAACCGGCCTTCCATCCGGTTGTCGACCCGGCATGGGAAAGCGACTATAGAGGAGACATCGCGTTATCTGCAGGAAAAGTTCCGCCAGAATTTCTCGAGGTCGAAAACCATACTCGACCAGGCTGTGTTCAGGTGGATGAAGGAAGTGGATAAAAAGGAAATCAGCGAACGGGTTAATTTTGAGGAATTGAATGGAATCTTGGAGAAAGTTCTGGTCAACAACGGGGTTGCTTTGCCCTTCTACTATTCGGTTGTCGACAAGCAAGGCAAGGTGATTTATAAAGACAATAAGGATTTCAGGCAGGATGTGGGCAATATCCACAACAATGTTTATACGCAAAAGCTTTTTCCTTCCGAGGAGTCGGGCAGGGCGGCTTACTTGCAGGTTGTTTTTCCCACCAAGCAGAATTATATCCTGAATTCCATGAACCTGCTTTTCCCATCCATTTTGCTTGTGGTGCTGATTTTGGTGATTTTTATTGTGGCGCTTGTTATCATATTCAGGCAGAAGCAATTGAATAATATGAAAAATGACTTTGTCAATAATATGACGCACGAATTTAAAACGCCGATTTCGACAATTTCGCTGGCTTCGCAAATGTTGCAGGACCCAGGGGTGGGGAAGACACCCGAAACATTGCAGCATATTTCGAAAGTGATTCGGGATGAAACAAAACGGCTCAGCTTCCAAGTGGAAAAGGTGCTGCAAATGGCGATTTTCGAACGGGAAAAATCAACACTCAAATTGAATGAAATACGAATCAACCAGTTGATTAGCGATATTGCGGGGAATTTTTCGCTGAAAGTGACCAGTAAAGGAGGCAAGATTACCTCGAACCTGAAAGCGGCGAACGACATTGCCCTGGTCGACGAAGTCCATTTCACCAATGTGATTTTCAACCTGATGGATAATGCGCTGAAATATTCAAACAAGCCATTGCTCTTAACCGTTGAAACATGGAGCGACAAGGATAATCTCTTTATCAGTATCGAAGACAACGGAATCGGGATTCACAAGGAAGATTTGAAACGGATTTTTGAAAAATTCTACCGGGTGTCGACGGGTAATTTGCATAATGTCAAGGGGTTTGGCCTGGGTTTGGCGTATGTGAAGAAAATAATTACCGAACACCGTGGCTCTATCAAGGTGGAGAGCGAACCGAATATCGGAACAAAATTTACTATTACAATACCAACTCTAAAAAATCAAGAATTATGACTGACGAAAAAGTAAAAATCCTGTTGTGCGAAGATGATGAAAATCTTGGCATGCTTCTCAGAGAATACCTGATTACCAAAGGTTATGACGTTGATTTGCAGCCCGATGGTGAAGCTGGTTACAAGGCCTTTTCGCGTACCAAGTACGACTTGTGTGTGCTGGATGTTATGATGCCTAAAAAAGATGGATTTACCTTGGCTGCCGACATCCGCACAATGAATTCGGAAGTGCCCATTGTTTTCCTTACGGCTAAATCCATGAAGGAAGACATCCTGCAAGGGTTTAAGCTTGGGGCTGACGATTATTTGTCGAAGCCTTTCAGCATGGAAGAACTTTTGTACCGTATCGAGTCGATTCTCCGCCGTGTGAAAGGCAAGAAGGCAAAAGATGTGGCATCATATTCTATCGGGGCTTTCACGTTCGATGCGCAAAAGCAACTGTTGACTTATGATGGCGAATCGAAAAAATTGACAACCAAGGAATCGGAATTGCTGAACCTGTTGGCTGCAAATGCCAATAATATCCTCGAACGTAATTTTGCATTGAAAACTATATGGGTCGATGATAATTACTTCAATGCACGCAGCATGGATGTGTATATCACCAAGTTGCGTAAGTTGCTGAAAGAGGATCCGAACGTGGCCATTATCAATATCCACGGTAAAGGTTATAAGCTGATAACACCGCAGGTGAAGGAGGAGTAATTTGCCCGACCATGTGGACGCATGAAAAAAAACCGCCCTTGCAGGCGGTTTTTTTATTTCTTGCCCTCATTTATTATGTCCAGGACTTCCCCGGGCTTGTCAATCAGGAATTCCGGCGAAAAAGCCTCCAGTTCGGCACGGGGGCGCAATCCCCAGGTTACACCGGCTGCATCGATGCCGGCATTTTTTGCCGTTTGCATATCCACGCCCGAATCGCCTACGTACAAAACTTCGTTTTTGTTTGTCCCGGCAATGGCCAGTATGTCTTCCACAACGACAGGGTCGGGTTTTGCCGGAATGTTTTCGCGCTGGCCGAAAACGGCGGAGAAACGGATGTCTGGGAAAAACTGGTTCACAAGTTGTTGTGTGCCTTCGTGGTATTTGTTGGAAGCTACCGCAAGCTTCACCCCCGTTTCTTGTAGTTGCAGCAGCAATTCGGGGATCCCCTTGTATGGCACGGTTAAGTCGGAATTGTGTTCCCTGTAGTATTCCAGGAAATGGACACGGAGCTGCGTGATGTTTTCGGATGTCTTGGCTGTTTCGGGCAATGCGCGTTCGAGCAGTTTGTTTAACCCGTTCCCTATAAAGAAACGGTAGCTGTCCACTTCGTGCGGGGGGAATCCGCACATTCGCAAGGCATGGTTCGTGCTTGCGGCCAAATCGGCCACCGTGTCAAGCAATGTACCATCCAGGTCGAAAATTACCAGCTTCTTCAAGTGTTTCCCGTGCTGCATGCTTAGAATCTTTTTTCCAGTTCGTCCTGTGTGAATACGGTCATGATTTTTTTGCCATCGGGGGTGAACGAGTGGTTGGGACACGAAAATAATCGTCCGGTCAAGTCGCTCATTTCTTCGCTCGTCAGCCTTTGTCCCGCCTTCAGTGAAGAGGCTTCCGCCATGGCCAGCGCAATGGTTTCGTGGAGCGTGGAGCTGATGTGTTCGGCGGTTGTCTTGGCTTTGTCGAGCATGTCAAGTATCAGGTCAACCACGCTGCCTGTCCCTGCATGTGCCGAAACCCCTTTTATGGTGTAGCAATAATTTTCGGCCACTTCAAACCGGAAGCCAAGGTTGTTTAGGTCGGGGAGCATTTGTTCGAAAATTATTGCATCATCAGGCGTGAGTTCCAGGGTTTCGGGGAAAATAACCTGTTGCGACAAGCCCTTGGCGTTTTCAATCTGGCCCAGGAACTGGTCGAACAAAACGCGGGTGTGTGCCCTGTGTTGGTCTATTACCAGCAAACCTGATTTGATTGACGTAATGATGTAGCGGCTTTTGTACTGGAAGTTTTCGGCCTGCGATTCGATGTTCCCGATGGTGGTTTGGACTTCGGTTTCTCCTTCGATGGCACTCGATGGAATGCTTATCTCCGGTTGCCAGCTTGCAGGCTCCGGAATTGTTTCCCCGCTGTTCTCGAAACCTTTGTATAGGTTTTCCCAGTCGAGCGAAGGGCGTTTGTACGCACTCGAACTGAAAGGGTTGTAATTCGGGTTGAAGTTGGTTTGTGGTGGACGGATGTTTTCGGGTATTGTTCCGGCCGGAATCTCCGGGGCTCCCTCCTGGTCGAAATCAATGGATGGCACAATGTTGAATTTCCCCAGCGATTCTTTTATTGCCGCGGTAAGTATAGACCATATTGCCTGTTCGTTCTCGAACTTGATTTCGGTTTTCGTTGGATGTATGTTGATGTCGATGGTTTGTGGGTCGACCTCGAAATAAATGAAATAATTGGGGCTTTCGTTGGCGCTGATCATTTGGTTGTATGCCATCAAAACAGCCTTGTGGAAATAGGGGTGGCGCATGTAGCGGCCATTGACAAAGAAGTATTGGGTGGCCGATTTTTGTGCGTATTCGGGTTTGCCCACAAATCCGGAAATATTGACCAGGCTGGTCGAGGTTTCGATAGACAGCAATTGCTGTTGCCAGTGTTTTTTTGAATTCTTCCCGAAAACATGGTCGATGCGAACCTTGGTGTTGGCTGCCGGAAGCTGGAAGATTTCTTCGTCCCCGTCGTAGAAATTGAATGAAATTCCGGGATTTACCAGGGCAATGCGGTAAAATTCGTTCAGCAAATGGCTTTTTTCCACGTTGTCGCTTTTTAGGAAGCGGCGGCGGGCGGGAACATTGAAAAATAAGTTCTTCACCAGGAGTGTGGTTCCCTGCTCGCATTGTGTCATTTCCTGTTTGAAAACCCTTGTGCCTGCAATTTCAACCAGTACGCCCAGTTCGTCCTCGCTCCGGCGGGTGCGAAGCTCCACCTGGGCAACAGCCGCAATGGACGCAAGCGCTTCGCCCCGGAAGCCCATGGTGCGTAGTGAAAACAAATCGTCGGCACTGCTGATTTTCGATGTTGCATGCCGTTCGAAAGCCATCCGGGCATCGGTTTCGCTCATGCCCTTGCCATTGTCCACTACCTGGATCAGTGTGCGGCCTGCATCTTTTATTACAACCTGAATGTGCGTGGCACCGGCATCAATCGAATTCTCAACTAATTCCTTCAGTACGGATGCCGGGCGCTGTATTACTTCGCCGGCGGCGATCTGGTTGGCCACCGAGTCTGGTAACAAATGAATTATGTCGCTCATGGGTTTGTTTTACTAGATAATATGCTAAAGCCGGAAAACTTGAATGTCGCCGGGATGCAGCGGGCAATCGGATTGGTTGGCTGGTGGCGGAACCGCTTGTCGACTAAGGGTTTGTGTGGCTATCGTGCATATGTGTTTCCGAATTCTCCATTTGCTTGGCGAATTCTATTTTAGATTGTTGTCGAAGTTTCCCTTGGTTGCCGGGGATGCGGTTCTTCCGCGAAATTCACGGGAATCATCCGATTAATTGTATTGCCCATCGAACTTGATGCCAATGTCGTTCACGTACTGGCGGATGCGTTGTTCGTTTTCTTTCTTGCAGATTAATAAAACATTGTCCGACTCAGCCACGATATAACCCTGCAAATCCTGGATTACAGCCAGTTTGTCGGGAGGTAACGCCACGATATTGTCTCCGCTTTCGTAATATGCCGTTTTGCATTTGAGCGTCACGTTCCGGTCTTCGTCTTTTGGCGACATTTCGTAGAGCGAACCCCAAGTGCCCAAATCGGTCCAGCCAAAATCGGAACAAAGCACATACACATTCGGGGCTTTTTCCATGATGCCGTAATCGATGGAAATATTAGGGCACGAAGGGTACATTTCGTCAATAAAGGCCTGTTCCTTTTCTGTGTTGAAAAATTCTTTCCCCGCATTGAATTTGGATGAAACTTCGGGTAGCAGTTCGTCGAATGCTTTGACAATTGTTTGGAGGTTCCATAGGAAAATGCCTGAATTCCAGAAGAACTCACCGGTTTCGAAAAATATCTGGGCCAGTTCTGCATTCGGTTTTTCGGTGAATGTCTTTACTTTGCGCAAGCTTGTTTCGCCCTCGGAAATCTGGATGTATCCGTATCCTGTCTCAGGCCGGCTTGGCTTGATGCCCAGGGTGAGCAGCGAATCGTTTTTTTCAATGAAATCGAGTCCCGTCTTTATTGTCTCGAGGAAATCGTTTTCTTTGATAATGAGGTGGTCTGAAGGTGCTACAATGATATTGGCTTTGTCGGTCGTGGTTTTTATCCTGTTCACCGCGTAGGCAATGCAGGGAGCCGTGTTCCTCCTGTTGGGTTCCAACAACACTTGGTGGCTTTTGATTTCGGGCAATTGCTCCATGATCACATCCCTGTAAATTACGTTGGAAACAATCAGTACGTTCTCGGCAGGGACTAAATGTCGGAAGCGGTCGTAAGTCATTTGCAGCAAGGAACGCCCGGTTCCGAAAAAGTCGAGGAATTGTTTGGGGCGGTTATTCCTGCTGAACGGCCAAAAACGGCTTCCTACGCCGCCTGCCATAATAACACAGTAATTTTGTTTCATTGTTTTGTCTTATGGGTAAGGATATGGTTTCTTTAAAAAATTGCACTAAGATACTTCGTTTTTTTCGGTATGCCAAAATTAGAACAAGAAAAACTTGCTTATGTTCATGCTGTGAAAATTCAATTCCAGCCTATGCTTTTCAAATACAAGAGGTTTGCATCGAAACGCCCTGTTGGCTGGTAAAACAAAAAGAAACGAGGATACCTTGGGAAAAGTATCCTCGTTTGTTTGTGGATTTTGGGTCTTAATTATTTTACTGTGTCCATGTGGGCAATCAGGTCAAGAACCTTGTTTGAATAACCCCACTCGTTATCGTACCAGCTAACCAATTTTACGAAGTTGCCGTTCAATGCGATACCGGCACCTGCATCGAATACGGAAGTGCGCGATTCGTGAACGAAGTCAGTCGAAACCACTGAATCTTCAGTGTATCCGAGGATGCCTTTCATTGAAGTTTCAGAAGCAGCTTTAACGGCAGCTTTGATTTCGTCGTAAGTAGCAGCTTTTTCCAAGCGTACAGTCAAGTCAACTACAGAAACGTCAGCAGTTGGTACGCGGAAAGCCATACCTGTCAGTTTGCCGTTCAACGAAGGAATAACTTTACCTACGGCTTTAGCAGCACCTGTCGAAGAAGGGATAATGTTGTTCAGGATTGAACGTCCACCTCTCCAGTCTTTTGCCGAAGGAGCATCAACTGTTTTCTGGGTGTTTGTAGCAGCGTGTACGGTTGTCATCAAGCCTTCAACGATTCCGAAGTTGTCGTTGATAACTTTGGCCAGAGGAGCCAAACAGTTTGTAGTACAAGAAGCGTTAGAAACGATGTCCATGTCGGCTTTGTAAGCGTCAAGGTTAACACCGCAAACGAACATAGGAGCATCGTTAGAAGGGGCAGAGATAACTACTTTTTTAGCGCCGCCTGCAAGGTGAGCTTTGGCTTTGTCGATAGTAGTGAAAACGCCTGTTGATTCAACAACATAGTCAGCGCCCGAAGCACCCCAGCCAATGTTGGCGGGATCTTTTTCAGCGAAGAAAGCAACTTCCTTACCGTTAACAAACAATTTTCCACCTTTGTTTTCTGCAGTGCCTTTGAATTGACCATGAACAGTGTCGTACTGGAGCATGTAAATCAAATAATCAAGATCCAGGAACGGATCGTTTACTGCAACGATTTGTACATCGTTTCTTTCCTGAGCGGCACGGAAAACCAAACGTCCGATGCGGCCAAAACCATTGATACCTACTTTAATCATTTTATTTATTGTTTAAAATTGAGTTTTTAAATTTTCGCCACAAAAGTACAAAATTCTGTCCGAATGACAAAAATACAGTCCCGATTAATTGCACTTTTTTTCGTATTGCAAGGTGGAGATGGCAAAATGATACTTATTCACATGTTTTGGTGTTGCCATGCTGTAACTCCTTTACGCATAAAGCGGTTGGTGCGTTACGAAGTGTTACCCGAATCCGCCCCCTTGTGCCTTTTCTGGTTGTCCTTGTCTTTTTTCAATCCAGGGAATGAATAAAACGGGCTGAAGCTTATCAGGCTGATAAGTGCAAGCACACAGGCGGTGATTAGCCCGATAATCCCGATTGTCCCTGTCAAAATTCCCAGGGAGTACAGGAAAAGCAAGACAATGGACAAGATGGACATGATGATTTTATCTAAAAAGCCCATATATTTTTTCATAAGTCGCATTTGTTCGAATTGTGCAAGCTAAAAACAAATCCGGTATTCCGTAAGTTCGGATAGGTAGTCTCCTGGAGGGCATTTAAAAGTCTTTTTAGTGAAAATTACAGTTTGGAAACCCCTGTTGTAAATTCGATGGGGTGCGGATGGTGGGTCTTCGGGTTGCCGCCCGTTTCTTTTTCGAATAGGCGGTTTGCTGCCGTGCAAAACTTGCTTTTTAATTGTTGCTAAAATCGAAATTATGATTTGCACATCTTGTTTTTTGATTATCTTTGTGTTTCTAAAATAATTTAATAAAACAACTAAGAATAATGGAAATTTCAGGAAAGATTATTGCCGTATTGCCGCTTGCAACCGGACAAGGAAAGAACGGCACTTGGCGTTCGCAGGACTATGTGTTGGAAACAGGAGACCAGTATCCGAAAAAAGTATGCTTCAACTTTTTTGGCGATAAAATAGAACAATTCCCCTTGGCTATCGATGAGCAGGTGACCATAAGTTTCGACCTTGAAAGCCGCGAATACAATGGCCGCTGGTTTACTTCGGTGCGCGCCTGGAAAGCCGAGAAACAGGCAGTCAACGCACCCGTGGCAGCAGCCTCCCCGGTTGGCTCGTTCGATGCAGCTCCCGGTGCAGGTGAAGGTAGCGACTTGCCGTTCTAATTGGATAAACTTTTCCTAAACTCAAAACTTCGGAAAAGTTAAGGAAGTGATGGAGAAAATATTATTAGGAATGAGTGGCGGCACCGATAGCTCGGTTGCTGCCATTCTTTTGTTGGAGCAGGGCTATGAGGTTATTGGTATTACTTTCCGGTTTTGGGAGGAGGGTGAAAATAACCACCTGGCGGATGCCCGGCGGTTAGCTGGGCAACTTGGAATAGAACACATTACATGCGATGCCCGCGAAGTTTTCCGGAACACCGTTGTACGTTATTTTACCGAGGAATACTTGGCCGGGCGCACGCCTTTCCCATGCGTGAAGTGCAACAACGAACTGAAATGGAAGCTGATACTCGATGAAGCCGACCGGCTGGGCTGCGAAAAAGTGGCCATGGGGCATTATGTGAATATAATTCCGGAAGGCGGGAAGTATTTCGTGGCTGAAGGCAAAGACCCCGACAAAGACCAGTCGTTTTTCCTGTGGGGTTTAACGCAAAGCCAGTTGTCCCGTATCGTTTTCCCATTAGGACAATTTCATAAAACCGATGTCAGGGCCATGGCTGCCAGGCGGGGCTTCCAGAGGGTGGCTGAGAAAAAAGACAGCCTCGGTGCCTGTTTCTGTTCGGGCGATTACCGGCCTTTCCTGAAAAAGCAATTGGACGATCCCGGCAAACATATTTTCCCGGGCAGTTTTATCGACGAGCATGAGAATGTACTGGGCCGGCACGAAGGTTATCCGCTTTATACCGTGGGCCAGCGCCGCGGGCTGGTCTATCTGAACCGGAAAGTTTTTGTAAAAGAAATTCGACCTGGCACGAATGAAGTGGTTCTGGCTCCGTTGAGTTCGATGTATAAAAATGAGTTCCTGGTTTGCGATGTGAATGTGGTGGACAAAGCTTTATTTACCAATAGCTTTGATGTTAATTGCCGTATTCGTTACCGCAAGCAAAATACACTGTGCCGGGTGGTTTTCCTTGAAAATGGCCGTGCGAAAGTAGAACTTGCCGAACCGCTCGAATCCATCGCACCGGGTCAAACTGCTGTTTTTTACCGCGATGGGAAAGTGCTGGGAGGGGGATTTATTCACCCGTTTTAATCATATGGTAAATAATGCATGCCGGAAGTTGGTAATTTAGTCCCCTTCAGCGGTTAGGAGCCGTTTAAATCTTAATCTTCCAAATCGCCAGCGTATGGCAAACGCTTCCGCCCAGCACAAACAAATGCCAAATGGCATGCATGTAGGGGATTTTCTTGAACATGTAAAGTATGGCCCCCACCGTGTAAAACAGTCCGCCGCCTATTAAAAACCAGAAAACCTCCATTGATTTGGCGGCAGAGAGTGAGTCGACAAGTGGTTTGAACGCAATGACCACCACCCAGCCCATGGCGACATAACAAATGGTTTCGAGTTTGCTGCCTTTCCGCAAGTTCATGAAACTGAGCGATATGCCTAAAATGGCAGCAAGCCAGATAACGCCGAACAACGACCAGCCCCACGCGCCATTCTGACGCAATACAACCAGCGTGAAAGGCGTGTAGCTTCCTGCAATCAGGGCGTAAATAGCCGCATGGTCGAATTTTCGCCGGAGAAGCTTGCCCTGTTCATTTCTTTCGGCGTGGTAAAAAGTGGAAGAAGTGTATGCGGTTATCATGAAAATGATGAAGGCCGCATCGCTGGCAATTGCCCAGTTGTTTCCCGATAGAATGGCTTTTTGAATCAGCAGGAATCCGGCCACGATCCCGAAAACTATCCCCGCGGCATGCGTGTAGGTATTGGCTATTTCTTCTTTGGCAGTATAACGTGAGACCCCGGAGCCACCCTCCATCCCCCTAAAGGGAGAACCAAAGTTATCATCGTCTGGTATGTTGTTTTCTCTCTTCAAAATATCTTGTTTGTAATAATCGCACTAATACTTCTTCCTCCCCTTCGGGGGCCGCGGGTCTTTCTACTTCATGTTCCGCAACACCTTGTCAATCAACTGGTTTTCGAATCCACGGCTTTGGGCAAAACGGTACAGTTTTCCTTGTCTCTCGTATTCATATTCGTATTTCAGCCCCGATAGTTTGGTTTTCAGGATGGAAGCCAGCATTTCCTGGTATTCGCCTTCGTCAATCGAGTTTAGGCCTTGACTGATTAGTTCATTATCCAGGCCTTTTGCTTTCAATGCATAGCTAATCTTGATTTTCCCCCATTTGTTGAAACGGAATTTGTCTTTCACGAAAAACACGCAATACCGTTTTTCGTTGATGAAATCCTCCGATACCAGCCGTTCGATGATTTTTTGTTTGTTTTCGGCCGTAATTCCCCAGGCATCGAGCTTGTCTTCTACTTCCGAAATGCAATGTTCTGATATGGAGCAATATGAAGCTGCCTTGTGCAACAGTTCTTCCAACGAATATTCTTTTTTCATGCTACTTCAAGCTTTAAAATATTGAGAAAAAGCAATGTACAAATGTAGTTATTTTTATTGTTTTCAGTTCGGTAAAATATATTTTTCATAAATATGCAAAATTAGGGTAACAAAATTATGCCGTGTAAATAATGTTTGTAACTTTGTCGCAAATGTGTAACCTGCAATTGAATGAAATTAACAAAGAAGCAGCAAATTGAACACAAGGCCCGGGAGCTTTTCTGGAAACATGGTTTTAAAAAAGTGACTATTGATGAAATCTGCAAAAAGTCGAATGTTAGCCGCAAAACCTTCTATACCTTTTACGAAAACAAAACCGACTTGGTGATGTATATCTTCAACGAGGAAATGGAAGCGGGTTTCCGGATCTATGAAGAAATCGTGAACAGCGGACTAAGTTTTTCGGATAAGATACAAGGTCTTTTCGAATATAAATACCGGAATACTAAGGATTTTTCTATGGAATTGGTAGCTGATTTTTTTCATCCGGACGGCGGCGAACTATTGGAGTTTTTTAAAAAGGCAGTTGAAAAATCGATATTGCTTATGCGCGAATTTCTGAAGAAGGCACAGGAAAACGGGGAAATGAACCCCGAATTGAGTTTGGATTACGTAATGTGGCTGATGCAGAAATCGGTGGAGTATTGCGGTACTCAGGAAATGCTTGCGCTTTTCCCCGATGCGGAATCGATGACACGGCAGGTGTCCCAGTCGCTGATATACGGTATCATGCCGGTGAAAAAATAATTGATAATCCATAATAATCGCCATGTTTTCTCGAATCAAACTCATATTCATACAATTGCTTATTGCCGGTTTTTTGCTCGCTCAGAATGATACGTTGGAAACCTGTCCGGATTCGTTGAAAATCACGTTCAACGGGCAGGCGACGGGTTGGGCTGTAGGTCAGGTTGAAAGCCCATTTGGAATCCAGTTTGGCGGAAGGTTCGTACCTGCTTTGTTGGGGGATTACAAAGTTGATTCGTTGTCGAAATTTGATTTTGAAGCTTCGCTCAATATCAATGGTTCGTTGAATTTCTCCGGGTTGCGTTACGATGCCATTCTGGGTCAAATAAAACCTTACCGTGTTTGGGTACGTTATGCCCGCGGGCCTTGGGAAGTTCGGTTGGGTTTGCAGAAAATCAACTTCGGTTCAGCCAAAATGTTCCGCCCGCTGATGTGGTTCGATGCCATGGATGTGCGCGACCCGCTGCAACTGACCGATGGCGTGTATGGGGCTCTGGGGCGGTATTATTTTCCCAACAATGCCAATATATGGCTTTGGACTTTGGTTGGGAACAAAAACCCGAAAGGCTACGAGCGATGGGGTAGCGACCCATGGAGACCGGAAATGGGAGCAAGGTTTCAAACACCCGCCGGACCGGGCGAAATGGCATTGAGTACGCATTACCGGAAAGTAAAAGTGCAGGATTTGATTTCAGGTGCTGGGAACGATTATTATTCGCTGAACGAATCGCGGGTTGGGCTGGATGGAAAATGGGATGTGGGCATCGGGCTGTGGTTCGAGTCGACCCTGACAATTACCGATACCAAAAATGTCAACCTGCCATACCTGTTCAAATATCAGGATATGTGGAACGCAGGTGCCGATTATACTTTTGGCATTGGCAACGGATTGGGAGCCACGGTGGAGTATTTCAGGTATCACGCCGGCAACCAGTTCTTGGCAAAAGGTGTGGCGGTGGACCTCATGGGTTGCATGCTGACTTATCCTGTGTCGTTGCTCGACAATGTTTCGGCCATGGTATTTTATTTGCCGGAACAAAAACTAACGTATAATTATGTGAGCTGGGGGCGGACTTACGATAACTGGAGCCTGTACGCGTTCGCCTTCTGGAATCCTTCGACTCCTTTGGCCTTTTCGCAAAGCCAGGCAAAAAACCTTTTCAGCGGGAAGGGGGTACAAATAATGGTGAATTATAATTTTTAAATAGCATTGGAACTTTACCCAAGTTATAGGGGTTTAGAAAGATTTGAATAAAAAAACGGACAAATGGAAACAATTGTAGAAGTAAAAAAGCTGGTAAAGAAATTCCCGATCGGCTCTGGATTTTTTACCGCATTGAAAAGCGTGGACATCATGTTTGCCGAAGGCGAATTTGCCGGATTGGTAGGCCCAAGCGGTTCGGGTAAGACCACCTTGTTGAATATCATAGGGTCGCTGGATGTCCCGTCCGATGGCGAAGTGGTGGTGTTGGGACAATCGGTAGGCAAACTTTCGGCCCGCGAAGCCGCGCAACTCCGGAAAGAGAAACTGGGATTTATTTTCCAGAGTTATAACCTGCTTCCGGTGTACACGGTGTTCGAGAATGTCGAATTCCCGTTGCTGTTGCTCGACATGACAGCCGAAGAACGGAAAGAACGGGTAATGGAAACGCTGAAATGGGTTGGACTGACCGATAAAGTGAAGTCGCGCCCGGCACAACTTTCGGGTGGCGAATGCCAGCGGGTTGCCATTGCGCGGGCCATGGTGAAACGCCCGTTGCTGGTACTGGCCGATGAGCCTACTGCCAACCTCGATTCGGCAAATTCGCACAATATTCTCCAAACGATGTTGAAACTGAACGAAGAACTGAAAACCAGTTTCATTTTTGCCACGCACGACGAGAAGGTGATAGGCTACCTGAAGCGGATTATCCGCTTGCAGGATGGGGAAATTGTGGAAGATAAGTTGGTTGGTTCATTGCATTGATTGGTTAACTGGTTAATTGGTTATGAACCCAATAAACTCCATGAACATAAAAAACAAAATACAATGAAATTATTCAAGACAGCTTTCAAAAGCCTGGTAGGCAATGGGCTGAAAACCTGGCTGAATGTATTTGTCCTTTCGATTTCCTTTGTGCTGATTATTTTGTTGCAGGGAATCCTGAAAGGTTGGAGCTTGCAGGCTGTGGACGATACGGTGAAATGGGAAATTGCCGATGGCCAATATTGGCAGTCGAAATATGACCCGTTCGATCCGTTTTCAATCGATTCGAGTACGGCCGAAATTCCTGCCGTTTTCCAAAGCGATATTAAAAACCATTTGCTGGAGCCTATCCTGGTGGCTCAGGCAAGCATTTACCCGCAAGGAAGAATGCAGGGCGTATTGCTGAAGGGGATCCGTCCGGGCCAGAAACTGCTGAAAATCCCCACAGCACAATTGAAGGGTAACCCGGATGAAATCCCGGTGATACTGGGGGCTTTCATGGCACGGCAGACCAAACTGAAAACCAACGACCTTGTGACATTGCGCTGGCGGGATAAGAACGGGACGTTCGAAGCGGCCGATATCCGGATTGTGGGAATTTTTAAATCATCAATTCCAACCATCGACAACGGTGTTTTATGGGTTCCGCTTGATAAACTGCAACGAATGACCTTGCGTGAAAACTGTGCCAACCTGTTGGTTAAGTCACCCGGGATTGCTGTTAAAGCTGTCCCCGGCTGGAATTTCAAAAGCGTGGAAAAACTCACCGAATCGACCATGCTCCTGGTGAAAACCAAATCGGTAGGTAGCAGTATCCTGTACATGCTATTCCTGTTGCTTGCCATGCTGGCAATATTCGACACGCAGACGTTATCGATTTTCCGCCGGCAACGCGAAATCGGGACCATGATTGCATTGGGAATGACCAAAAGGCAGGTGGTGTGGCATTTTACCCTCGAAGGTACTATCAACGCCCTGCTGGCTTTTGCCGTTGGCGCGGTGTGGGGTACGCCGATATTGTATTACATGGTGCGCTACGGGTATTCGTTCAACATGGATGCCAGCGAAATCGGCGTGCCGATGGGCGACACAATGTATGCCACCATAACGCCGGAATTGGTTATCGGTACCATGATATTCATTTTGATAGTGACTGCCACCGTGAGCTTTATCCCGGCCAGGAAAATTGCCAGGATGAACCCGACGGATGCTATCAGGGGGAAAGTGAAATAAGCCTCCAGCCCCTAAAGGGGAGGAAGATGCCCCCTACCTTAAAGGAAGAATAAAAGATATTAGTATTGATTGTTACGAAATGATATTTGGAGTATTATGAAAAAGATAAATAGGGGAAAAAACATATCAGACGATGGTAGCTCAAGAACCCCCTTTAGGAGGTATGGGGGTCTTGTCGGTTTCCTGCTTAAAGGCTTGTTGCGTGATAAAAGCCGCAGTTTGTTGCCGGTTATAGTTGTTACGCTGGGTGTGATGATGACAGTCTTTTTGCAGGCATATATGAGCGGCATGTTCACCGACAGCCTCGAAGCAACAGCCAAATTCTCGTCGGGACATGTGAAGGTGATGACGAAAGCTTACCGGGACAAGCAAACGCAGTTGCCAAACGATTATGCCATTCTGGAGGTTGGCGATGTGATGAAAAAGCTGGAAACGAAATACCCGGACATGACTTGGACCGACCGTATCCAGTTCGGCGGGTTGCTCGATGCGCCCGATTCGACTGGAATGACCCGTTCGCAGGGAA
>DATGXD010000121.1:0-7568 GCA_035299105.1 Paludibacter sp.
CCGAAATATAAACAGTTTTGCAGCAATCATGTAGTCGGTAGTAACTTCGCTCCCTCTCTTGTGGAGAGGGCTGGGGAGAGGTCATTACAGAGCAACATCTATATTGTCGCAATTGGTCTAAGTTATATTTTTCGCTTTACTAAGGATTATCAACTTAACCCTAATACCATGTTATTCACATTTTTTTATTCAATCGGCAGGAATGCCAAGATTTCCCTGTTTCTCTCTTTTTTTCTTTTGGCGTTTTTAATTGGAATCCGGGCCGAAACCTTAAAACTGCATTACAACCTCGCTTCGGATGTGGCGGGTAGTACTTCCGTATTGGACCAATCGGGGAACGGGCTGAATGGAACTCTGGTCAATGGCGCCAAAATCAACACCTACGATGGAGTGAATGTAATCGACCTTGGTACTTCAAAAGGCTATGTCGATATGGGCACCCAACTTGGAAGCGTAGTGGCTACTCTCACCAACTATTCGGTGGTGACAAAAATCTTTATTCCAACCACAAGCGACGATTCAGGTGCCGGAAATTTTATCTGGACGTTCTCGAACTCAAGCGATAATGGTGCAACGAATTCCGGTTGTGTGTTCCTGAGTGCGCGCAATACACGCTGTGCCATCACAAAGACCGGTTGGCGGAACGAATCGGGCATGGAGGCCGGTACGGATCTTGCCAAAGGTGCTTGGAAAACCGTGATTTACGTTCAAGGAAATGGAGTGGGCCGGATTTTCGTCGATGGTGTCCTGGTAAAATCCAGTGCAATTGCCATTACCCCATCGGAGCTTGGGGCTACAGCGTTCAACTACATCGGACGGTCGGCTTATTCGACCGATGCTTATCTCAGCGATGCCAAGATTGCCGATTTCCGTGTTTATGATGGAGCTTTGACTGTTAACCAAATCTATGAACTGTCGGGTATAACGCCTGTTCCAAATGCTGAATTGCTGGCGGAGTTTAATTTTGACAACACATCGGACAAATCGGGGAAATACGTTGGTTCCTTGAAAAACGGAGCAACCTTAAAAACCGTTGCTGGTAAAGGCGTTCTTGATTTGGGCGGAAACAACGGATATTTCGATTTTGGTAGTGCCATTGGAAGTGTGGTTTCCACACTCGACCATTTTGCCATTTCTGCCAACATGTATATCCCCAATGCCGAAAATATTACCGCGGCCGGAAATTTTGTATGGACATTTGCCAATTCCGACAATATGGGGTCAGCCGCTAACGGCAACATGTTCTTCTCGGCCGGAACAAGCAGGTATTCAATCTCAAAAACCGACTACAGGGCTGAAAGCGCCATGGGACTATCCAAACCGCTGGATAAAGGAAGATGGATAAATGTAACCTACACTCAGGTAAATGGAGCGGGTGGCGTTTATATCAATGGAGTGAAATTGTCAACAGATGCCACAGTAAGCATCAATCCGTCAGCTTTGGGTGCAACGGCCTACAATTATTTGGGCCGCTCATGTTATTCCGCCGATGCGTATCTTAAAAATGCACAGTTCTCTAAATTCTGCCTTTACAAAGGGGCATTGAGCGAAACCGATATCATGGCTTTGAACGAGGAGCTTGCCCCGCTGCGCCATTACTCGGACAGTGTCACGTTGAAGCAGGCTTACGACCAGATTTCCATCGCAAATGCCGATTCCATAACGAGAAACCTTTCGCTGACGGTAAAAACAGCCGAGGGGGTTGTTATCGCCTGGACGAGTTCAACCCCGGCCGTCATTAGCAATGATGGTGTCGTAACCAGGCCTGCCTTCGGACAACCTTCGGTTGGCGTGATGCTCACCGCCACGCTTTCTTTTGGCGGAATGACACTTGCGAAGGCAATACCTGTAACCGTAATTTCCCAGTGTACCGACCAACAATCTGTAGAACTTGACTTGGGAAATTTGAAATTGCCTGGAAACATACATAACGTTTACACTTCGGTAAAGCTTCCGGTAGAAACCCTCGAAGGGTCGCACATTACCTGGAAATCGGGCGACCTGGCTTATATGAACGATATGGGCAAAGTGTTGAAACTCTCGCCGGCTGGTGCTGGTAAGAAAACAGTTGTCCTCACGGCAACAGCCACAAAAGGCGAATCGAGTGCAACGAAGAATTTCGAAGTGTCGGTAGCCGAAGACGATGCGAAATCGGCCTACCTGTTTGTCTATTTCACCGGAAACAGCCAGGACCAGGAACAGGTGCGTTATGGATTGAGCAACGATGGAATCAATTATACTCCGCTCAACAACGGCAACAGGGTGATTTACTCCGACAGTATTTCAATAAAAAAGGCAGTCAGGGATCCCCATGTCCTCAGGGGCATTGATGGAAAAACCTTCTATATGGTAGTTACCGATATGCGTTCGGCCGAAGGCTGGGAGAGCAACCGCGGGATCGTTTTGCTGAAATCGACAGATTTGATTAACTGGAAACATGCCACAGTCAATTTCCCAACCCGCTGGCCGGCTCAATGGGCAGGGGTGACACGCGTGTGGGCCCCGCAAACCATTTACGACCCGGAAGCTAAAAAATATATGGTGTATTTCTCTGTTTTAACTAACGATGGGAAATGTACTTACGACAAAGTTTATTATTGCTATGCCAACCAGGATTTTACCGATTTGGAAGGTGAGCCGCAGCTTTTGTTCGACAGGGGAGCTTCTACCATCGACAGCGATATAAATTTCAATGAAGGCGATGGGCTTTACCACCTCTTCTATAAAAACGAGAATGATGGAGGAATCAGCAAGGTAACTTCAAGCCGCCTGACGCAATTGCCGGGACAGGCTCCAAGTTCGCAGTGGAGCACCCCGTCCGGTAAGTTACAGCAAACTACGCAGGGTGTTGAGGGGGTTGGCATTTTCAAGAAAATCAATTCCGACCAATGGTTTATGATGTACGATTGCTATATGAACGGTCATTACCAGTTCTGCACATCGCCGGACTTGACACACTTCAGCTTTGCACAGGATAATTACAACATCAGTGCGCGGCATGGAACTTCGATGACTATTACTGCGGAAGAAGCAACCCGCTTGTTGAATGCTTTTCCAACCACCGGCCTGTCGAATACTCCGCAGGGAGCAAGGAATGTCGGCATCAGGAAAAATTATCTCACTATCGACCAGGCTGCAAAGAAAATCCATTTGCCGGTAGCTTCCGGAACAGATATAACTGCTTTTGATCCGGAACTATACGCTTCTCCGGGTACACAAATCAGCCCGGCAGGAGAGCAGGATTTCAGCAAGGGGGCTTTAAATTACAATTTCACACTCAATGCTGAAACAGTGTCGTACCAAGTGGATGTGACGGTAGAAGTTAATCCGATTATCCCCGATCTCCATGCCGATCCGGAAGTGCTGTATTCCGAAAAAACAGGCTTGTTCTACATTTACCCAACCACCGATGGCTATGCCAATTGGGGCGGATACACTTTCGATGTGTTTTCATCGCCAAACCTGGTCGACTGGACGAACGAAGGCACCATGCTTGACGTGAAATCATCACAGGTTTCGTGGGCAAGCGGCAACGCCTGGGCGCCGGCCATTATCGAAAAGAAAGCTGGCGGCGACTATAAGTATTACTTCTATTTCAGTGCCGAATCGAGCGGGAAGAAGATTGGTGTGGCAGTTGCCAATAACCCTGTAGGACCGTTTACCGACTCGGGCAGCCCTATTGTTTCGGATAGGCCTGCCGGTGTAAGCGGTGGACAGCAAATCGATGTGGATGTGTTTAACGACCCGCAGTCGGGCAAAAATTATATCTACTGGGGCAATGGCTACATGGCCGTGGCCGAGTTGAACGACGATATGGTTTCGCTGAAGAGTGGTACCACCAAGGTAATCACCCCTTCGGGTGGAACGGTTAGCGATTACCAGTACCGCGAGGGTTCATACGTTTTTTACCGGAACGGCTTGTATTATTTCCTGTGGTCTGTTGATGACACCGGATCGTCCAATTACCATGTGGCTTACGGTACTTCGACATCGCCTACAGGTCCGATAAATGTGGCTGCAAGTCCTATTGTCATTGCCCAAGATGCTGCCAATGAAATCTACGGTCCAGCCCATAATTCCATCTTGCAGATTCCCGGACGCGACGAGTGGTATATCGTCTATCATCGAATTAATAAAAATTACCTGAGCAACAGCCCGGGTACCCACCGCGAAGTGTGTATTGATTCTTTGAAGTTCAATGCCGATGGAACTATCCGGCGGGTAACACCCACAAAGCGAGGTATCAGTCCGGTGTCGCTGGCAAAAGGTGATGGTACGGCCCTCAACCCGGTTGCCGACAACCAGCCGAAAGGAAATGTCATTTCAGTGGAATTGTATTCGATCAACGGGATGCAGTTAAGCTACAAGAACAGGACATTGGAAAAAGGAGTGTATATATTGAAAAAGAAATATGACAGTGGCACGGTTACAACTACAAAAATCATAGTTTGTAATCCCGGAATGCGGAATAATTTTTATTGAAAATCAAAATTATTAACCAGTCCATATAGTTAATAAATGAAAAAATCACCCTTCCTGATATTGTTAAGTTTGCAGTTGGCTTTTTCGGCCTTTTCCCAAAGCCGCAAGACCCCTTTGATGGGTTGGGCCAGCTGGAACAACTTCTTTGTGGATATCAGCGATCCTATTATCAAAGGCCAGGCCGATGCCATGGTTTCATCGGGACTTTCATTGGCGGGTTACAAATATATCAATATCGATGATGGCTTTTTCTACGGCCGCGATGCGAATGGGAATTTGCAGATTGACCCCGTGAAGTTTCCAAACGGGATGAAGCCCTTGGTCGATTATATACATTCAAAAGGCTTGAAGGCCGGGTTTTACTCCGAAGCCGGGGCAAACACCTGCGGCTCGCAGTACAATAATCAAACGGGTGGCGTTGGCGGAGGCATGTACAACCACGACCAGCAAGATGCCGACCTGTTTTTTAAGGACTGGGGTTTCGACTTCCTGAAAGTGGACTATTGCGGGGGCCTGGTGCAAAAACTGGATGAAAAGACGCGGTACACAGCCATTAAGACGGCGATTGACAACACAGGCCGGACGGATGTGAATTACAACGTTTGCCGTTGGCAGTTTCCCGGCACATGGGTTACCGGGGTGGCCGATTCGTGGAGGGTTGCCACCGATATTTCCTTCGATAAATATGCCCATTGGGACTTGGTCCTGAAAGAACTTGACGCCAACGCCTATTTGGCCGCTTATTGTAGCCAGGGACATTACAATGATATGGACATGCTTGAAATAGGTCGCGGTCTGACTGCCGACGAAGATAAAAGCCATTTCAGCTTGTGGTGTATCCTCTCATCCCCGTTGCTTTTGGGCAACGACCTTACTTCGTTGTCGGAATCGACAAAAGCAATCCTGACAAATGAAGAAGTGATTGCTGTGAACCAGGATACAACCGGAGTGCAGGCTAAACTTGTAAAAGATGATGGAGCCGGTTTGCAGGTTTGGGCTAAACCACTCCATGGAAAGTTGAGCAACGAAAGGGCTGTCGTGTTCTTCAACAGGAAATCCGCCCCGGCAACCATTTCGGTGGCTTGGAAGGACCTGAACCTGGGTGGGACTGTATCGGTCCGCGATGTATGGGCACATACCGATTTGGGGGTCATTGATTCCATTTATTCAGCCACTGTGCCTTCCCACGGGGTGGTGATGTTGAAGGTTACAGGAACAGAGTCCGGATTGCCGGAAACCTTTGAAGCCGAATACGGTTGGATCAATAATTTCAACATGACGCTGAACAGCGTGATAGTGGCAGAACAGGGCAAACCCGTGGTCGACGGACTGTGTTCGGGACGTGCAAAGGCAGGTTGGTTGGGCAATCGTGCCGATAATTACCTTGAGTTCCGTGATGTGTATGCTCGCCAAGCGGGTTCGTACAACTTGTCAATGACTTATATTTGTGGCGAAAACCGGACTGCCGTTTTCAGTATCAATGGCAAAGACACCACCGTGGCGAATCTGAATTCGGGAGGTTGGAGTACATTGAAGGATGTTACTTTTCCTGTGCAGCTGAAAAAAGGCTATAATGTTATCCGGGTTTCGAATGCGAATAACTGGTTGCCCGACATTGACAAGATACGTTTGGATTTGAATAAATATGGCGCAATCAGCGGGATTCAGAATCCCGCTTGTTCTTCTTCTGTCAGGGTTCACCCAAATCCGTGTGGCAATATGTTGATGATTGATGCCGATTCACCCGTAAAAGACGTATGTGTCATGTCACTTGTGGGTAAGGAAATGTTGAGAGGAGGTGAATGTGAAGTAGATGTTGCACACTTGCTTTCGGGAATGTATTTGGTGAAGGCAAATACCGGAAAAGGAGAATTCGTATTACGATTTATTAAAATATAAAATATAAAATAAAAATTCATGATAATAACCTCAATTTTTAATTGAAAATCACCAATCAAATGAAAACAAACAAACTCAAATCCTATGTAGTGCTCGCATGTATATTGTTAGGATTTTTAGGGGCGCAAGCGCAATGTTATACGCCTCTTTTCCCAAGCGGGAATGTTATAACCGATCCGGAATGTAACAACTATCCTAATACGGCAAGCGGATGGAAAAAAGGCTGGGGTAACGGAACCGCGATTACCGGCGCTAATGCCTATTGCGGTACTAGTATCCAGACGGCAGGTGGTACTTGCAAAGGATCCATCGATTACGACCTTACTGGCAAGTTGTTGCCCAATACATCTTACCGTTTTAAATGTATGTTGTACAGTAATGGAGATGCACACATTACTTTAAATGGCTGTGGAATTAATGGCTTGTCCACCGACTTCCAATTAACTAAAAATACAACCAGCGCCTGGCAGGCGGTTGATTTCTATTTTATTACAGGTACTTTAGGCGCAGCCCAAAACTTATGGATAAATAGTTGCTCGGCTTCAGCAACCGATGTCCGCCTGGATAATCTGGAAATTTTTCCGGCCACAGAACCTGTTGTTGAAATACCAATGGAGCCGATGGATTCAGGCAAATTTGTGCCTACCTGGGAATCGTTGAAACAATACGGCGAAGCTCCGGAGTGGTATCAGGATGCTAAATTCGGTATTTGGGCGCACTGGGGTCCACAATGTCAACCCGAACAAGGCGACTGGTTTGCCCGGTTTATGTATTATTCGGGAGGTGACCGTAACTGGTTTACTAACAAATATGGATCGGATACCAAACTTGGATTTAAGGAGGTAATCAACGATTGGAAAGCCGAAAATTGGCAGCCCGACAGCATTGTGAAACTTTACAAAGATGCCGGTGCAAAATATTTCTTTGCATTAGGTAACCACCACGACAACCTGGATTTGTGGGATAGCAAATACCAAGAGTGGAATACGGTGAATGTAGGTCCTAAAAGAGACCTCATTGCTGGCTGGGAAAAAGCAACAAGGGCAAATGGATTGCGTTTCGGGGTAAGTATCCATGCTTCGCACGCATGGTCGTGGTACGAACCTTCGCAAAGCTACGACGGGAACCTGACAAAGGCCGACAGCCTGAACACTGATGGCACACGCAAATGGTGGGCCGGCCTCGAT
>DATGXD010000122.1:0-6896 GCA_035299105.1 Paludibacter sp.
CGAACAGGTAGCAACCGTATTCGGCGGTATCGGAAATAACACGGTTCATTTCGAACAGCTTTTTGCGGGCAATGGTGTTGGCAATAAGCGGGGTTTCGTGCAACGATTCGTAATAAGCCGATTCGTTTTTGATACCCGAACAAGTCATTGTTTCGTAAGCCAGTTCAACACCCGATTTCACGAAAGCAACCATCAACACGGCATTGTCGAAATATTCCTGTTCCGGAATCTCTACATCTCCGGCAGGTGTTTTTTCGAAAGCAGTTTCGGCTGTTGCCGCACGCCAGGTCAACAAGTTTTTGTCGCCGGCAGCCCAGTCTTCCATCATGGTTTTAGAAAATTCGCCCGACAGGATATCATCCATGTGTTTGATAAACAACGGACGCATGATTTCCTTCAGTTCCTCCGATAAATTAAAAGCCTTAATTTTGGCAGGATTCGACAAACGGTCCATCATGTTGGTGATACCACCGATCTTGAGGGCTTCGGTAATCACTTCCCAGCCATATTGAACCAGTTTCGAGGCATATCCGGCGTCGATTCCTTTTTCAACCATTTTGTTGAACGAAAGGATAGAACCTGTTTGCAACAACCCGCAAAGGATTGTTTGTTCGCCCATCAAGTCCGATTTCACTTCGGCTACGAAAGATGAAAGCAACACACCGGCTTTGTGGCCGCCCGTACCTACGCAATACGCCTTGGCAATTTCGAGCCCGTCGCCGTTCGGGTTGTTGTCCGAGTGAACCGCAATAAGCGTTGGCACACCGAAGCCACGAAGGTACTCGGCGCGCACTTCCGATGCTGGCGATTTAGGGGCAATCATTACCACGGTAATGTCCTTACGGATTTGCGTTCCTTCTTCCACGATATTGAAGCCATGCGAATATGAAAGGCAGGCGCCCTGCTTCATTAATGGCACTACAGCGTTGATAACCGATGTATGTTGTTTGTCCGGTGCAAGGTTCGAAACCAGGTCGGCAGTAGGCACCAATTCTTCGAAAGTCCCGACTTCGAAACCGTTTTCGGTAGCATTCACATACGATGCACGCTTGTTTTCAATAGCTTCCTTGCGTAAAGCATAGGCCACGTTCAAACCGCTGTCGCGCATGTTCATACCCTGAGCAAGACCTTGGGCTCCACATCCGATGATGACGATTTTCTTGCCCAACAATTTTTTAACTCCATCAGCGAATTCGCTGCTTTCCATAAAATCACATTTTCCCAATTCCTGAACTTTCAGGCGGTGTGGTAGTGAACTGAAATAATTTGCCATTTTTTTTAATTTTAAAATACCGCAGTATTTTGTCGTTATAGTTATTTGTTTATTTATTATTCTAGCGTATCAAAACTTGTTTGCAACAACAAGGGACGAGCGACAGGGAAGCCACTTATCCCTAATATATACACGTCCGGTAAATCCGGCTGCAAAATTACAGGTTTTTTCCGTATTTCTGCTGAATAGTCTCAAGCATATCGCTTAAACGTTCCACTTTCGACCGGGTGATAGCAACCCGCCCCGAACGGATGAACTGCAAGACACCAATCGACTCGCTCAGTTCTTCGAACATTTGCTGGGTTTCCTCGTAATGCCCTGCCTTTTGGAAAACCACAAACACATCGTTCATTTCCAGCACGCGGAGATGGTATTTACGGATCAGTTCTTCCACAGAACCCATTTGAAGCAGCTTGTCTGTAGCTACTTTGTACAAGGCTATTTCCTGGAAAACCAGGTCTTCGTCGGTATTGTAATAAGCTTTCAGGATGTCAATCCGCTTATCGATTTGCTGCACAACTTTACGAACCACTTCCTCGGTTGCAAGGACTGTAATGGTAAATTTATGGATACCTTTCAGTGCCGAAGGCGAAACCGAAAGTGTTTCGATATTCAGTGCGCGCCGTGTAAATATGATGGTTATCTGACCCAGCAATCCAACGGTATTTTCCGAGAATACAGTAATGGTATATAATTTATTTTCCATGATATTTCTTTAGTTCAATTCGCCAATATAAAATTATGAATTGTGGTTCAATCGCCCAACAATATATTGTTTACCGAGGCTCCAGTTGGAATCATCGGGTAAACCATACCTTTCATTTCAACATTTACCACCAGCAAGTAGGGCTTATCATCCTTAAGCATGTCGGCAATAGCCGCATCGAGGTTTTCCCTGGCATTAACCTCTTTCCCTGCAATCCCATAAGCTTTTGCAATAGCAATGAAATCCGGGTTCTTCATTTTGGTGAACGAATACCGCTCTTCGAAAAACATTTCCTGCCATTGGCGAACCATACCGAGGAAATGATTGTTGAGGATAATCATTTTCACGCCGATTTGCTCCTGCATAATGGTTCCAAGTTCCTGAATGGTCATTTGGAAACCGCCATCGCCGCTGAACATGCAGACAGTACGGTCGGGTGCGCCCATTTTAGCTCCTATAGCCGCCGGGATACCGAATCCCATGGTTCCCAGGCCTCCCGAGGTAACCATGCTTCGGGTTTCGGTGAAGTTGAAGTAACGGGCAGCCATCATCTGGTTCTGGCCTACATCGGTCACCAGGATGGCCTTGTTGGCGGTGGCTTCCGAAACCCTGCGAATCACTTCGCCCATGGTGATTTCACCATCCACCGGATGGACCTCCCGCTGAATTATTTTTTCAAATTCAATGTCGTCATATTCCTTGAAACTCGCTATCCAATCGGCATGGTCGGCCTTTGACACCAACCCGGTAAGCGCAGGCAACGTTTCCTTGACATTCCCCAAAACCGGAGCCTCGACCTTCACATTTTTGTTGATTTCCGATGGGTCGATATCCAGGTGGATTATCTTGGCCTGCTTAGCGTAGGTTTTCAGGTCGCCGGTCACACGGTCGTCGAAACGCATTCCGATAGCAATAAGCACATCGCATTCATTGGTTTTCATGTTTGGCCCCACGTTCCCGTGCATACCCAGGAATCCTTTGTTCAAATGGAAACCGGTAGGCATGGCCGAAGCGCCCAACAAAGTCCAGGCTGCCGGGATATTGGCTTTTTCGAGGAATTCCTTCAGTTCCGCCTCGGCATTTCCTAACACAACACCTTGCCCAACAAGTGCAAATGGTTTTTTAGCCTGGTTTACCAGGGCGGCAGCTGCCTCTACCTGTTCCATGTCCACTTCGGGAACAGGAATATAGCTACGGATAAACGAACAAGGTTTGTATTCGAATTCCACTTCCTGGAACTGGGCGTTTTTGGCAATATCCAGCACTACCGGCCCGGGACGACCATTTTTCGCAATATAGAATGCGCGCGAAACTGCCCAGGCAATATCTTCGGCCTTGCGGATCTGGTAAGCCCACTTGGTAATAGGTTGTGTGATTCCCACCACATCAATTTCCTGGAAAGCATCGGTTCCCAACAACGGAGCCCCCACCTGCCCGGTGATAACAACCATGGGGGTGCTGTCCATCATGGCATCGCCAATACCGGTAATGGCATTTGTGGCAGCAGGCCCGGAAGTCACAAGGCAAACGCCCACTTTTCCGGAAACCCGTGCATAACCCTGGGCGGCATGTGTGGCACCCTGCTCATGACGGGTCAGTATATGATTCACCTGCTTATCGAAATCGTACAAGGCATCAAAAACGGGCATGATTGCACCGCCCGGATAACCGAAAATTGTATCAACACCCTCCATCAACAATGAACGGATCAACGCTTCAGCTCCTGTTATTTTAGTTTCCATATATAGCCCCCTCAATCCCCCAAAGGGGGAATTTTAGTTAGTTTTATTTGGTTTGTTACTTATATTATTTTTTTCAACATCCCCATTCTTAAGCCCCCTTCGGAGGACTCAGGGGTTAATCAATCATTCTAACCGCCCCCTTATCGGCCGAACTTACAAGACTTGCATAAGCGCGTAACGATTTCGACACCACCCGGTTCCGGTCCTTTGGCTTGAAAGCATCCTTTCCCCGGGCTTCTTCTGCCTGCCGGCGTTTCAACAACTCCTCGTCGCTCAGTTTCACATTGATTGAACGGTCAGGAATATTAATTTCGATAATATCACCATCCTGAATCAACCCGATATTTCCACCGGCCGCTGCTTCGGGCGAAATATGGCCAATCGACAAGCCGGAAGTCCCGCCCGAAAAACGTCCATCGGTAATCAGCGCGCATTCTTTCCCCAAATGTTTCGATTTGATATAAGACGTGGGGTAAAGCATTTCCTGCATTCCGGGACCACCTTTCGGACCTTCGTGTGTAATAACGACCACATCGCCGGCTACCACTTTCCCACCCAGGATACCTTCACATGCCGAATCCTGCGAGGTGAATACCTTGGCCGTACCGGTGAATTTCCAAATACTTTCATCCACCCCGGCAGTTTTAATCACGCAGCCATCCTGTGCGATATTGCCCTTCAGGATGCCAAGTCCACCATCCTTGGTATAAGCGTGTTCCAAATCGCGGATGCAGCCATTCACCCTGTCGGTATCAAGGGAAGCATAGTTCACATGCTGCGAACCCATCACCAGGTTAAACTTGTGGGCCGGGGCGCTTTTGTATTTCTCAAGTGCAACGGGGATAACATACTGGCTGGTAATATCATATTTCTGAATAGCTTCGCCCAATGTCATACCATCAACCCGGTGAACTCCCGTATCCAGCAAACCACCCTTGCTCAATTCGGCCAAAATCCCAAGGATGCCTCCGGCACGGTTTACATCCTGTATATGGTATTTCTGTGAATTGGGGGCCACCTTGCAAATGCACGGCGTATGGCGCGAAAGCGCATCGATGTCGTCCATGCAGAAACCTACCCCGGCTTCGTGAGCAATAGCTAAAATATGCAACACCGTATTGGTCGAGCCGCCCATGGCAATATCCAGGGTCATGGCATTTTTGAATGCGGCAAGCGTGGCAATGGAACGCGGCAGAACGGTTTCGTCGCCATCGCGGTAATATTTATAGGAATTCTCGACAATCAGACGGGCTGCATCGACAAATAACTGTTCGCGGTTGGCATGGGTGGCCACAATGGTTCCATTGCCAGGCAAAGCAAGGCCAAGCGCTTCGTTGAGGCAATTCATTGAATTTGCAGTAAACATCCCCGAACACGACCCGCAAGTTGGACAAGCCGCATTTTCAATCCGCGACACCTGGGCATCCGACACGCTTTCGTCGGCCGACTGCACCATGGCATCAATCAGGTCGAGTTGCTTCCCATCGAGCTCGCCGGCTTCCATCGGTCCCCCCGACACAAATACGGCGGGGATATTCAAGCGCATGGCAGCCATGAGCATTCCCGGGGTAATCTTGTCGCAATTGCTGATACACACCATGGCATCGGCCTTGTGCGCATTCACCATGTATTCAACACTGTCGGCAATGATATCGCGCGATGGCAGTGAATACAACATTCCATCATGCCCCATGGCAATTCCATCGTCGATGGCGATAGTATTAAACTCAGCGGCAAAACAACCCAGTTTTTCAACTTCCGCTTTTACTTTCTGGCCTATTTCATGCAGGTGCGTGTGACCTGGAACAAACTGGGTAAATGAATTAACAATGGCAATAATGGGCTTACCCATTTGACTGTCTTTCATTCCATTGGCCCTCCACAGGGAACGTGCCCCAGCCATTCTCCTCCCCGACGTGCTTGTCAGGCTTCGTAATTCCTGTTTCATAATCATTAAAATTATCTCCCGACCCCCTAAATCCCTCGACCCCTTTGTCGGGAAACAAACCCGAATGGGGACTTGAAGCTAGTTTCGTCTGGTATATTCTTTATATTTATTCTGTAAAACCTTATCTTTTGCTGCAATAACCATCAATAACCGATATTTTCTCCGCCACATGGCAGATTAGGGGTCAAAAAAAAACCTTTCTCCGTTATGGTGAGAAAGGTTTTTGTATGTTTACATACTTTTATACAACGCAACCCCTCACCCCTGATTATTGACCAAAAGGAGCACGACGGGTACGCTAACAGTATATAAGCATTGAAAAATCATATACAACTTGTTTTGGCTGCAAAGATAAGGCAAGAATTTGAAAAGACAAATAGTTTGGAAGATAAAAATAATTTATTTGTTCAATCTGAAAGAAATTCGGCTTTATTTCTTTAAAAAGCACATATACATGGCTATGACAGGAATTATAAATTTATGTTTTATATGGGTTTGATCATCAGGGATAATATTCGCTGTCAACCCCCGGTTAACACAGCCAGACCCGACCAACACAGGCTAGTTTAACCACGGCTTAAAACAAATACTCCTATTTGCATGACCATATAATTAGGGCACTTGCCAAAGATATACCTGTCCGAATGAATAATCCGTCCATATTTGTATTATTTTTGTAACCGTTTTTAACCGGGCAACATGAAAAGAAGAAACTATCAATATATCAACAACATAAATTCACCCGCCGATTTAAAAGCAATTGGCAAAGATGAACTTCCTGCTGTCTGCGATGAATTGCGGGATTTCATCATCGATGAAGTTTCTAAAAATCCGGGGCATTTAGGCTCCAGTTTGGGAGTTGTAGAACTGACTGTGGCTGTTCATTATGTTTTCAATGCCCCCTACGACCGGATTGTTTGGGATGTCGGCCACCAGGCCTACGGGCATAAAATCCTTACCGGCCGCCGCGACCAGTTCCATACAAACCGCCAATTCAAAGGCCTGTGCGGTTTTCCGAACCCAAAAGAAAGCGAATACGACGCGTTTGGTGTAGGCCATTCGTCCACTTCCATATCGGCAGCCCTCGGCATGTCGGTTGCATCGCTGCTTAAAAGCGAGGAGGACCGGCAGGTAGTGGCCATCATAGGCGATGGCGCCATGACCGGAGGCCTTGCCTTCGAAGGCCTGAACAACACCTCGATGGACAGGAACAACCTGCTGATTATC
>DATGXD010000123.1:0-23634 GCA_035299105.1 Paludibacter sp.
ATGACGGTTGGCTGGAATCTGGGAAATACCTTGGAAGCCATTGGTGGCGAAGGCGCCTGGGGAGCCGGACGAACTTCGCAGCAACTCATCGATTCGGTGAAAGCTGCCGGTTTTAATACGGTTCGAATTCCGGTTTCGTGGTTTATTCATTCCGATACAGTTACAAGTGTGATTCAAAAAGAATGGATGGATCGTGTTAAAGAAGTGGTTGATTATTGCACCAAAAACGATATGTATGTGATTTTGAATATGCACTGGGATAAAGGTTGGCTGGAAAATCGTGTAAATATCGCTAATCAGGATATTGTAAACAAAAGGCAGCGTGCTTACTGGACACAAATAGCTCAGTCCTTTCGCGATTATGATGAACGGCTGTTGTTTGCAGGCGCCAACGAGCCGGCGGTACACGACTCTGTGCAAATGTCAGTGTTGTTAAGTTATCACCAAACTTTTATTGATGCTGTCAGGGCAACAGGTGGAAACAACAGTTCCCGAACACTGATTGTACAGGGGCCTTCAACGGATGTTGACGAAACATTTAAATTGATGAATACTTTGCCCAAGGATAAAATTGCCAACCGGATGATGGTTGAAGTGCATTATTACACGCCCTACCAATTTTGCTTGATGGAAAAAGATGCTAGTTGGGGAAAAAGATTCTTTTATTGGGGAAAAGGCAATCACTCAAAAACGGATATTTCCCGAAATGCGACAAAAGAAGAGGAAGATGGATTAGACAAAAAGTTTGAAAGCATGAAAACAAAATTTGTCGACCGCGGTATTCCTGTCATTATTGGGGAATTCGGTGCATTCAGAAAAAAAGTTCCTGCAACTTCCGAACAGGCTTTGCATGATGCCTCCATCAATTATTATTACCGGTTTTTGGTGAAAACTGCATTAAACAAGGGAATGATTCCCGTATGTTGGGATGTGCCCGGAATGTTGTACAACCGAAAAACAAGTGGAACGAAAGATAAAGCTCTTGTAAACGCCATCATGCAAGGCGAAAAAGATGCTGTCCGTTATAAATATTAATCTCAAACTCAATCAAAATAGAAAATAAACTTTCATTACCGTTTCAAGCTTTTTTTTGTATGAACCGATAATGATGAATAACCAGCCGATTTTCCCCTTTAGGGGGTTAGGGGGCAAATTTAAATTACACATGAAATCAACTCTTTTACATGTCTTTTTGGGATTTTCCCTGATAATTTCCGCTCAACAAAGAACTCCAGTCTATCTCGACGTAACGAAACCAATTGAAGCAAGGGTGGAAAACGCACTTTCGCTGATGACAACCGAAGAGAAAGTGGCAATGTGTCATGCGCAATCGAAATTTAGCTCCAAAGGTGTCGCCCGCTTGGGAATTCCTGATGTGTGGTCGTCGGATGGTTCGCACGGTGTGAGCGACGAAAAATTATGGGATGAATGGAGCAGCGCCCAATGGGCAAACGATTCGTGTACCGCATTTCCTGCCCTCACGGCATTGGCAGCCACTTTCAACCCCGAAATGGCTTTGCTGTTCGGCAAGTCGATTAGTGAAGAAGCGCGCCACCGCGAAAAAACCATGTTGCTTGGACCCGGGGTTAATATTTACCGTACACCGCTGAACGGCCGTAACTTCGAGTACATGGGCGAAGACCCTTACCTGGCTTCGCGACTGGTAGTTCCTTATGTGCAGGGTGTGCAATCCAGTGGGGTGGCGGCTTGTGTGAAGCATTTTGCCCTCAACAACCAGGAAATTTGCCGCGGCGAAATCAATGTAAACCTAAGCGACCGTGCCTTGCACGAAATTTACCTCCCTGCTTTCAAAGCGGCTGTTCAGGAGGGAAAAGCATGGTCAATCATGGGTGCTTACAACAAATACAAAGGTGAACACTGTTGTCACAGCGATTTATTATTGAATAAAATCCTCAAGCAGGACTGGAAGTTTGATGGAGTGGTTGTTAGCGACTGGGGCGGTGTGCATAGCACCGATGAAGCAGTCAACAACGGGCTTGACATTGAAATGGGTACTTATACTAATGGGTTGACAACTCAAGGTCATTTCCCCTTTTCAAGCTATTATTTAGCCAACCCATTTCTAAACGGGATTAAGGACGGAAAATACGACATGGCCAAACTCGATGACAAGGCACGCCGTATCTTGCGGCTGATTTTCCGCACCACCATGAGTGCCAACCGTCCGTTTGGCCGTTTCGTATCGCCCGAACACAGCCAGGCTGCGCGCAATATTGCCCGGGAAGCCATTGTTTTGTTGAAAAACGAGAACAATATGTTGCCTATTCCTGTGGGAAAATATAAGAAAATTGCCGTTATTGGCGAGAATGCTACCCGCAGCCTTGTTGTCGGCGGAGGTTCCACTTCACTCAAAGTGGCTTACGAGGTATCTCCCTTGCAGGGTTTGAAGGATAAATATGGCAAAGACCATGTGGTTTATAGCATGGGCTACGCTTCAGGACCTTCGCTCTACGGACGTGAAGAGGCTTCTAAATTAAATGCCGATTCGTTGCTGGATGCCGCTGTCGACCTGGCCAAAACGGCGGATATCGTGTTTTTTGTGGGAGGCCTGAACAAGAATTACTATCAGGATTGCGAAAGCGGCGACCGCAAGTCGCTTAGCCTTCCTTTTGGGGAAGATAAGTTGATTGAGTCGATACAGAAAGTAAACAAAAACATTGTGGTGGTTTTGGCAAGCGGGAACGCAATTGTAATGCCTTGGTTGCCAAAAGTCCCGGCCGTTGTCCAGGCTTGGTACCTGGGTTCGGAAGCCGGGAATGCATTGGCCGATGTTATTTCAGGCGATGTGAACCCTTCCGGAAAATTACCGCTCTCATTCCCGAAAAGCCTTACCGATATCGGGGCTCATTCGTTCGACAAACTTTGCTATCCGGGCGACAGTGTGAATGTACAATACAAGGAAGATATTCTGGTGGGTTACCGTTGGTTGGATACGAAGAAGATTGAACCGCTGTTTCCTTTCGGTTACGGGTTGAGTTATACCACTTTTTCCTATTCCAAACCTTCTGTTGATGTCACAGAAGTAAAAGCAAACGGAACAGTAAAAGTGTCGTTTACGGTCACCAATACCGGAAAAGTAAACGGAGCTGAAACAGCTCAACTTTATGTAAGCAAATCAAAATCAGCAGTGGCTCGTGCAGCAAAGGAACTGAAAGCCTTCAAAAAAGTGTTCCTGAAAGCCGGCGAAAGTCAAAATGTAACCATTGAAGTACCCGTAAGCAGTTTTGCTTACTACAACGAAAGCAAACAAGCATGGGAAGTGGAACCGGGAAGTTACTCGCTATTGCTGGGTAGCTCATCGCGCGATATGAAAGGGAAAGTGGATGTAAAGATCCTTTAAATGTGGATTTTTTAAGCAGTTGTTCTGCTTCGGATGAACAACTTCATATTGTGTGGTCTTACCACAGTTTGGTTTGCGGAAGCCCGCAAATAGAACACCTTTGAATTTTTTAGACCTTAAGTTAACCGAATTTATATTTTTATTGAAAGTAAAAACCCTGTGCAACAATGCACAGGGCGAATATCAATGTTTCACTATAAATTTCTATTACATGAAAAAAAACTTCACAATTAGTAAACTCCGTTTAGTGAGTTTTGCATTCGGGATATTATTGTCCTTGAGTGCCTTTGCGCAGTCAGTTACGATAGCCGTAGATGCTTCGCAAAACAAACGCCTGATTTCGCCATACATCTATGGGAAAAATGAGGACTTAACTAAATCTGTGCAATTTTATAAAGATGCAGGATTGCGCTTTACGCGGTTGAATCATGGTAATAACGCCACAGGTTATAACTGGCGAAAAAAACTTACCGTTTCTCCCGACTGGTATAATAATGTGTACGCCGAAGACTGGGATGCAAAAGCACAAGATCTTGATAACAACTATTCGAACATCCAGGGTATGTTTGCCTTTCAGCTACTGGGGAGGGTTGCATCCACTGGAAATTACAATTTCAACGACTGGGCTTACAATCAATCCCAGTACTGGTCTGGTGTTAACCAGAATTTAGCTGGTGGGGGAACACCCAATCCGGCCGGAGGAAGTGCAGCGCTGGTTGACGGAGACATGACTTTGTTTACCCAGCCTTGGCCTGCCGATTCTTCTGTGGCGATTCTTCCTCATTGGTTTGGAGCCAATGGTTTAGGGCTGAATAAAAGCAAGTTTGTCTATTGGAACATGGATAACGAAGTAGATGTATGGAACGGTACGCATGACTATGCTATGCCGACATTAATATCTGCTTCTGCATTTATGGATCGCTACATAGAGCTGGCGAAAAAAGCGAAAGCTTTGTATCCGGGTATCAAGCTTTGTGGCCCTGTTGCAACTTCCGAATGGCAATGGTATAAATGGTCAAATGAAAGTATTGTTATCAACGGCAAGTACTATCCATGGCTCGAGTATTTTATCAAAAGATGTGCAGATGAAGAGAAAGCTTCTGGCGTAAGGGTGCTTGATGTGTTAGATATTCACAACTACCCTTGGTATAATACGAATAGCAATAACACTGCTGCTGCGTTGCAGGGACATCGTATCTATTACGATACAACGTATGTTTTCCCGGGTGCCAACGGTATTTTTTCAAGTACAGGTGGATGGGATACTTCGCTTAACAAAGAATATATTTTCAAACGCATCAATGATTGGTTAACCCTGTATTATGGTGCAAATAACGGAATTGGTCTCGGAGTGAGCGAGTGGGGTACCATGGCGAATACTACCACGCCGAGCATTGAATCTGTTATTTATGCTTCGCACCTCGGTACATTTGCAAACAACGGCGTTGAACTCTTTTCACCCTGGAACTGGTCAATAGGCATGTGGGAAACCATGCACCTCTTTAGCAAGAATGCGAAAAAATATAGCGTTTCAAGTGTTTCTTCAGCAGAAAATACGGTTTCGGCTTACTCCTCGATAAGTGAAGCAGCAGACTCGATGACAGTAATTGTCGTGAACCGTGATATGAATGCTTCTCAAACTGTAACAGTCAATTTGAGCAATTTCAATGTCGCCAATGGGAATTACAAAACACTGCAACTGTCCTCTTTACCGGCAACAGAAACTTTTGTTTCTGAAACGCAAAATGCACTGAAAACCAGTACGGTGGCTGTTAACTCAAATTCTCTTACCATAACCGTTCCGGCACTTTCCACAACGGCAATCCTGCTTCTGAAAGGCGTTCCTCCCACTGTTACTTATTCGACTCTGAAAAATGTCGCTACCGGGTTGTTTGCCGATGGAATGTCAAGGACAGCGGATGGTTCGGCAACCGGGCAATGGGCCAACAGCGGCAGCGATGCCCAGCAATGGGTTATCGAAACGGTTGGAAGTTATGTTAAGATTAAAAACAAAGTAAGTGGTTTGTATTTAGATGGACTGGGTAGCAACACCAATGGGTCGGTTGTAGCTCAGAAAGTAAGCAGCACCAGCTATAATCAACAATGGCAACAGCTCGCCTCGGGTAGTAATTTTAAATTCAAAAACAGAACGACAGGATTGTATATTGATGGAATGGGTTACACAACCAATGGTTCGAATTTGTGCCAGTATAAGAAAAGCACTAATAACAGGCAGGTTTGGACTGTGGCAACTGTTGCTGGTCCCCAATTGGTGAGGTCGGTGTCCACAGACATTCAACCGGGTGAGGACGGTAGCAACAACGTGTTGATATATCCAACAGCATTCTCAACCTCGTTCAATGTGAAAATCGATAAACCTGGCGATATTGTGAATATATCGATATACGACATGATGGGTAAGGAAGTGGAGAGTGTCAACTCGTCATCGATTTCGGAACAAATGACTATGGGCATGTCGCTTAAACCAGCTTTATATGTTGTCCAGGTACGAGGTTTGGATTGGAAAAAATCATTCAAGGTCTTTAAAAGGAACTAATTCGATTCGATAGATAATGTAAAATAATCCCGCCGGTTTGCAGGTATTTAAAACCAAGATATTAAATGGTTTGCAAATTGGCGGGAATTTGTCTTTTGAAATCCATCAAAAAATAAAATCATCATAACATGCTATCATTCTGATATGAATGGTACAATCCCATATGAAACGGGTGGAGAATCTAATAATTTTACCAAACAATAGTATAATGAAATATCCAATTTGAAATCACAACAGATGAAAAACAAAATTACCATTTTTACTTCATTACATAAGAGAGGCTTTTTCCTTACGGTTGTTATGTCTCTCCTGTTATTGGCAGCGCCTGTAAAAGCCGAATTACCTACAGCTAAGCAATTGGCAACGAAAATGAAACTGGGTATCAACTTGGGTAATACGCTCGAATGTCCGTATGGCGAAACCGGTTGGGGAGCTGCTTACACAACTCAACGGTTGATTGATTCGATAAAGAATGCCGGGTTCAATACCATCCGGTTGCCAGTTGCATGGTTCACTCATTCCGATACGGTTAAAAATATTATTCAGGATGCCTGGTTGTCCCGGGTAAGGGAGGTGGTGAATTATTGTATCAAGGATAGTATGTATGTGGTACTGAATATCCATTGGGATAGTGGTTGGTTGGAAAATCATGTCACAGTAGCTGACTCAGCTCGTGTAAATGCACGGCAGAAAGCATATTGGACTCAGATTGCCAATTATTTCAAATATTATGGAGATCATTTGCTTTTTGCGTGTGCCAATGAGCCAAACAATGTCGATAAAGCTATCGGGCGCACGGTATTTGAATCATATGTACAGACCTTTATAAAAGCAGTACGCGGTACAGGCGGAAACAACAGCTCGCGAACTTTAATTTTTCAGGGAGACATGGACTACTCGGGTATTCCGAAAGATTTAATTTCTGATCGATTAATGTTTGAAATACATAATTATCCTTATCAGTTTTCGCTTCAACCTGAAGATATGCTTAATCCATGGTGTGGAGGTTGTGGTCAAATGCTTTATGTATGCTATTATTGGGGAAAAGGGAATCATTCATTGACAGACTCAAAACGAAATCCAAGTTACGATGAAGAGGCTGATATAGATAAATTTTTCAATACCCTTAAAACCAGATTTACCGACAAGGGTGTTCCGGTAATTATAGGAGAATATGCAGCCTGGAAACGTAGCAATCTTGTTGCCGGCGCAGACACGGCTCTTCACTACAAATCAGTGGAGTATTATCACTACCGTATTGTAAAAGGTGCACTTCAAATTGGTGCAATTCCATACCGCTGGGATGTTCCGGGAGGTTTATTCGACAGAAAAACAGGAAAAGTTAGCGATTGGGATATTATCAATGCAATGAAAAAAGGCTTGAAAGAAGCTCTGGAAACAACTTCGGTTTCAAATGTCATGTTATCGGATAATATAAAATTGTATCCGAACCCTTTCAAAACAACATTTTGCCTGAAACTTGATTCCCCGGAGCAAGTAAAAGGAATTTCTGTGCACGACATGACGGGTCGTCTGGTGGAAACAGTTGCTTGTTCAAACTACCAGGATACTTACTTTCTTGGAAATGATTTAAAATCAGGTTTATATATTGTGAAGGTAAATGAACTGAATGGGGTAAACTCTATTAAAATTATCAAAGAATAAATACTAAAACAAATTTAAAATGAAAAACAGATTCTTAAATAAGACACTTACAAAAGTGCTCCTTTTAGTTCTTGTCTTCATGGGGTCATCATTTCCAACCACCACTCATGCCCAGTTACCTACTGCACGCCAAATGGCGAAAAAATTGACTTTGGGTTGGAACCTTGGCAATATGCTTGAGGCTGTTTGGATGGGGAAGACCTACAAGGCCACGACGTATCAAAGGACTATTGATTCGGTAAAATTAGCCGGATTTAATACCGTCAGGCTTCCGGTTGCCTGGTTCTATCATTCCGATACTGTAACCAATGTTATTGATCCTGTTTGGTTTGCCCATGTGAAGGAAATGGTTGATTTATGCATAAATGACAGCATGTATGTGCTAATGAATACTCACTGGGATAACGGTTGGCTGGATGCGCACATCAATGTGAAAGATTCTGCTTTGGTAAACGCCCGTCAGCGTGCACATTGGACTCAGATTGCCAATTACTTTAAAGACTACGATGAACACCTGATGTTTGCCAGTGCCAATGAACCTCCGGTTAGTAATGCCACTCAAATGTCCATTTTATTATCGTATCATAAAACATTTATCAATGCAGTTCGGGCTACCGGTGGAAACAACAGTTCGCGAACGCTGATTGTGCAGGGTCCATCGACAGATATTGATAAAACGTACAGTTTAATGAATACAATGCCAAAAGATCAAATTTCAGGTCGGTTGATGGTCGAAGTCCATTATTACACTCCTTCACAGTTTTGTTTGCTGAACAGCGACGCAGACTGGGGTAAAATGTTCTATTATTGGGGTCAGGGCAATCACTCAACAACTGATACTATCCGAAATGCTACATGGGGTGAAGAAAGTGATATGGACAAAACGCTGAATAAGATAAAGACCAAATTTATTGATAATGGAATTCCTGTTATTATTGGTGAATATGGCGCTTTCAGAAAAAACCTAAGCAATGTGAGCCCTCCATCCAGCCAGGAACTCCACAATGCATCAATACTATCCTGGTACAAGTATTTTGTAAAATCTGCAACACAAAAAGGATTGATAACCTATTGCTGGGATACAGGAGGGATTTTTAATTTCACAACGGGTCAGGTAAAAGACAAAGATGTGCTAAGCTCCATTAAACAGGCGTATAATGAAGCCATGCCAACTGCTGTCAACAATGTGGTTGATGCGAAATTTAAAATATATCCCAATCCGTTTCAAACTACTTTTACGCTGAATGCAGATAATATGACAGGGGTTAAATGGGTGGAAATAACCGATCTTGTTGGCAAAATGGTTGAGAGTGATAATTTTCAATCAGGTATTCATACGCTTGGATCGGCTTTAAAACCTGGAGTATACATTGTACGTGTATCTGGTAGCAACTGGTCAAAGTCAGCAAAAGTGATAAAAAGATAAATTGGCGGTTGTGAAAAGTTATGTTGTTCAATAAGGTATTGAAGTTTTGCCTTGTTTCGTTTGTTTTAATTCATTGGTCAATTCCTGTTATGGCTGATTTTTTTAATATCTTTGTATTCAGATGTCTTGGCGTGTAGTTTAAGTGTCTAAAGTTACTATTTGTACTGGATAAATATTTAAAGATATGGGGAAATGTAATTTTTTGTTTGCGTTGCTTGTGTGTTTTACAAGCTTAACTGTAGTAAGGGGAGAATCTCAGGCTAATAATTATTTGAATCAAGCAATTTGGTCTCAGGCGTTGAACAACTTTGAGATTAATACTCCTATTATAATCGCCACTCCCTGGGTGTTCTTTTATAGCAATATAAGTAGTATCGATAATGATGTACTTTTTAAAAATAATCTGGACGAAGATAAAGTATTCTCAACTAGAAGTTTGGTTTTGAAAGAGTTGTATTCTACGAGTAATAATGACTTTTTCAAAAAGATGCCAGCAGATTCTATTATGATTGTAAGAGCCCAATTCAAAGACAGGCTACTATATACTCTGTCATTGAATAAATCAGATTCGACAACTACAATTGATTATTTGCTGCCCAGTAATAATACCGGCGAGAATGTTGTATATGGTTTTAAGGGGAATATGGTTTCTAATCGTCGTTTTAATCCTGATAATACTATTACCTCTACTTGCGAATGGAAGGGCGACTCACTATGTATTACTACAACCAACAATGAGGCTAAAAGTTATTATACGGTAGAAGAAGGTAAATATAAAGATGGGGTTGTTTTAAGCAAAAGTATTTATCGGGAAAATAAACAAACATTGAAGCGGACGTTTGTTTCTAACAAAAAATATATATATGATAACCCTAATCAGTTGTCGGAGATATTAATTACTAATAAAAAAGGACGCCCGATTGATTCGGTTGAATATCATTATACCGATAATCAACTGTACTCAATTATTCAGAATCATACGGATGGTAGCGCAGATATGATTTTTTATCAGTATGAAAATGGGCAGATTTCAGAAAAGTCAATTCGAAGTTTTCCCTTTGAGTTGCAAATAAACAAAAAGTACAAGGAGCATAAACTTGACTTGTTCTCTATAAAAAATGAGTCTGATAATAGTATCGAGCAATATCAATTGGAATACAATATACAAGACCAGTTGAGCTCTATGCTATATAAATCAGGAAGCCTAACGGATGATATTAATACCTGCTTTAAGGCACAATATATTTTTAGTTATAACGATTGTAAAAATATAAAATCAATCAAAATAGTAGACAATCATGGAGTTGTTCGAAAGGAAATATATTTTGAATATGAATTCAGAAAAAAGTAAGTGATTATTTACAAAGGATAATACCTCGGTAATAGTTATGACAAGTGTCGGGCGCCGAATATTGATAATCTTAGATATTGGATGTGATAATTGAGAAATAGCCTTGCGCCTTGATAAAAATCCGGTTTATCCGCACAGTCTCCTGCCGCATCCAATTCCCTTTTGTTCAAGAAGCGAAGAATGTGTCAGGTTGCTTTGCGGATAATTGTTTTAATGGTTGGCTTTCCTTGCTAGACACATGGCGAAAATAACAGCGCTTATCCAACGTGCGAAAATCCGCAGGTGGCGCAAATGGGTTCGACAACTTTACGTTGCTCGAATCCTTTTTTTATATCCCTGGCGCGGGTACTTTGCAGGATGTCCGAAAGGTTTTCTGAAAAAATATTGCCCAACCCCATGTTGGCATTGGCATCCAGGCAGCAGGGAACCACTTGCCCATCGGACAGAATGGCAATGTGGTCACGAAGCGCATAGCACGTACGGTGGGTTTGCGTTCCGGGCTGTTTTTCATCCGGCCATCCGAACCTGGGTGCACGTTGCAGGAAGATGTGTTCGGACAGCCTGACCCCGCCGTTCCCGTTGGTTTTCCCGTTGAGTAATTCCGGTGGCAAGTTGAATCTGGAGGCAATTTTATCCAGGCAAAACCGGTTGAAGTCGGCACTCGACTCGCTGGTCGTATTCCACAACCGGAGGCAGACATAGGAGTTGGGAGCTGCTTCCAAGGCAAAATCGAGTGCGGATTGCAGGTATTCCCCCCATTTGCCCCGGACAATATTTTCTTCCGCATCGTGCAGCGAAATGTTGACCTGCCTGACAGGGTGTTTGAGCAATACTTCCTTCCTTTGTTCAAGCAGTCCCCCGTTTGTCGTGATATTGATATTCAAACCGGCTGATACGGCAACGGCCAGCAGTTCGTTTAACCGGGGATGAAGCAGTGGCTCGCCCAGCACATGCAGGTAAATGTAGTTTGTAAAAGGCCTGATTTTGTCGATAACCACCTGGAACTCATCCACGGACATGAACTTGTTGGCCCGTATCGTTTTGAAACAGAAGCTGCAATCGAAATTGCAGGTGTTTGTTATTTCGATATATATTTTTTTAAATTTCAATTTGAATTGTGGATGAACTTTGAAGCCGGGATATTGAAGGTTAAGCTACAAAGATAGGTAATTAATGCCATTCCCGGACACGTGGCATGCCAGCCGTGTGGTTTTGGCGGCTTTGGATTATAAAATAAATGCAGTATCTTTGTTATACTATAACTGGATGAAAACCCGTAAGAAAAGCAATTGGCAATGAAAAAGATAGCTGCCATCACCATGGCCAGGAACGATGAATTCTTTCTAGGAAGATGGATTGAATATTATGGTTCGCAACTGGGGGAAGAAAATTTATATATCTACCTCGATGGGGAAGACCAAGCTATTCCCCCAAATGCAGGCAAAGCAACTGTAAGTCATTGCAAGCGCATTCCCGGCCAGGTGGTAAGTGCCGAAAAAAGCCGTTTGGCTTATCTTTCGCAAGTTGCGGCTGAATTGCTGAAAACCTATGACCTTGTGGTAGGGGTCGATGCCGATGAGTTTTTGGTTGTTGACCCAAATTGCAAGAAAACCTTGAGGGAATATTTGAGCACAGTGAAAGTGGCGCCATCGGTATCGGGTTTGGGAATTGATGTGGGGCAACATTTGCAAAACGAGCAGGCACTGGATTATGCTAAACCATTTCTCGAACAACGCAGCTATGCCTATTTGTCGTCCAGGTACACCAAACCATCGGTCATTTCGGAAGCAGTGCAATGGGGATCCGGTTTCCACCGGGTGAAAGGGCATGATTTCCATATCGACCCGAATCTTTTTTTGTTCCATTTCGGGTCCGTCGACATGGAAATGATCCGGATGCGCTTCCAGGATAAGGACAGGATGGCGACCGGCAGGGAAAAGCATATACATAAACGGGCTAAAACCATGCATGTAATTACACGGGGCAAAGCGCTGGAAAACGAGAAGTGGCTTTGTTTTGCCCGGCTGTTTCAAACTTGCATGCGGCCTGTGTACGCTCTGAATAAGCCTTCGATGGGTTGTTTGAAGTTGGTGGTTAAGATTCCTGAAAGATTTAAACGAATTATTTAGTGCCCATATGAATACACCTCAACCTGTTGATGTGGTTATATCGTGGGTCGATGGCAACGACCCGGCTCACAAAAAGAAAATACAACCTTTTTTGAACCCCCAAGCCCGGAAGTCCCAAGATATTGCCGGGCCGACACGGTATAATTCGGTAGGGGAAATCTTTTATTCCGTGGCATCCATATTCCGTTTTGCCCCCTTTGTAAGGAAAATATTCATTATCGCCGATGAGCAGGATCCCGGGCTGGATGATTTTATTTCTAAAAACTTTCCCGAAAGTAAAATCCAGATAGAGATTGTTGACCATGCCGTCCTTTTCAGGGGATATGAGCATGTTTTGCCTGTTTTTAATAGCCGGGCTATTGAAACTTGTACTTACCGGATTCCTGGGTTGAGTGAAAACTATGTTTATTTGAACGACGACTTTTTCTTGGTCAGGCCGGTCGGATACGATGACTGGTTCAGGGGCGACCGTATTGTTGCTTATGGGCAATGGCGGAGTATTTTGCTGGACCGGCTATTGTGGTTGGTGAAGCCGATGAAGAACGGGCATAAGCCCGTAGGATTTAAGGATTCGATGATAACATCGGCCCGGAAACTGGATAGGAAATGGCGCTATTTCCATTTGGAACATATGCCCCATCCCCTTAAAAAAAGTGTGTTGGAGCATTTTTATACTGCGCGCCCCGATTTGTTCGAGTCGAATATCTCCCATAAGTTCCGCAGTTCGAAGCAGTTCAATACGCAAGCATTGTATTACATGTTGATGTTTGAGGCGAAAAGTGCTATCCTTGCAAGCTGCAAGAATGTGTTCCTGTATATGAAACCTGTGAGGCGTGGCGATAAATATGTTACCCGGAAGTTGAATGCCTATAAGGACAACCCGGGGCTGAAATTCTGTTGCATCGGCTCCCTCGACCAGGCAACGGATCGTGACCGGAAAGCCTTACTGGACTGGCTGCAACAAATCCTGAATATTGTTTTCTGATAAAATTCCCCACCCCCTCAATAAAGGCATGATAGATATATCGATAATCATCCCGGTTTACAATGCCGGCAAATACTTACCGGATACGTTGGAGTCGGTAAGGCAGCAAAATTTCGCCAATTGGGAGTGTATTTGCATAAACGATGGCAGTACGGATGGTTCGGCAGGTGTGATTGCCGGTTTTGTTGCTAGCGATAAACGGTTCAGGCTGATAGGGCAAGCGAATTCGGGTGTCTCGGTGGCTAGGAACGTGGGGTTGGATGCCGCAACCGGAAAATATGTAGCCTTCCTGGACCAGGATGACTTGATGCCGCCTTCAGCACTCGGCACTATGTTTGTTTTGGCGGAAAAGTACCATGTGGACCTGGTTCGTGGGCGGCGGAAGAATATCCCGGAAAACTACGAATTGGGCGCTCTCAACCATATCCGGGAAAATACCGGACACAAACTTATACCGGCTATTAATGTGCTTGGATTGAGAATGTTGCCCCGGCGTTGGATGTATATTTGGCTTTGTTTGTTCCGGCGCGATTTTTTGAATGGAATCAGGTTTTACCCGCAGTTGAAATCGGGGGCGGAAGATAATATCTTTATGTTTGAAGTCTTTAACCGGGTACAAGCGTTGGTACAATGCCAAAATTTGGTTTGTTTGCACCGGAAATCCTTGACAAGTACCACCCAGAACGGTTTTAAACTTTCCCATGTCCAAACGATAGAGTTGGCCGTCGGTAAATTCCACGAGTTGTTGGTCGAAAACGATAATCAATTAAGCCGGTATTTGTTTAAAAAGCAGATGCGCAACTTTTTCCGCGGTTCGGTGTATAAATCCCTTGAAACCAAGCAATATATAGTTGAGACCCAGGAAATGCTGCATAGGATTTATCCCTGCATCAAACCTGTATTAAAACTGAAACACCGGCTTATGGCCTATTTTTTTGCACGAAACAATATTAAAATTGCATTGTTTGTGAAAAACATGATGCTGTTTTGAAATTAATGGGCTGTCATTATACTGGCTTTTTTGCCGTCTAATTTGTCCTGCTGCACAACCAGAATAACAAATAGCAAAAACACCATTGGATTCAGGTCCCTCTCGAAACTGCCTACAAATAATTGTAGGAAAGTTGTTTCTGTGACCAATAATATCATGATTCTGAATTTGTTACTCGTCGTGAAGCAGCATAAGGTAAACATGCAAAGTATAGTGGCAAACCCAATGACCCCATATTCCAATGTGCTTTGCAGGAAGATATTGTGGGTGTGCTTGTTGTTTACCATTCCCCTTGCCGCAAATTCATTTTGCATGTCATAGGCTGCCGTGCAGGCTCCAACGCCTAAAAAATTCGATTTTTTTATTTCATCCACGGCTACCCCCCAAATTTCCTGGCGGGGTTCATGCTTGATGCTCGATTTGCTAAAGCGGGGATTAATGGATATGGTGATTATTGCCAGTAGAATAAACACGGCTGTCGAAATAAAAGTAAGCGGCTTGCTTTTGTGCCAGAAATACCGGAATATGAACACGGTTAAGATTATAAGGCCTGAAACAAACCCTATTCTTCCATCCGATAGAAATAAATTGAGGATAATAACCAAAGCGGACAGTGCCAGTGCAAGGTTCGCCCAAAAAGCTTTTTTGTTTTTCAGCAGCCGGAACAAATAGTAGATACAAATCAATGATATGTTTAGGTAGTAATTGAATTTCATATGGCTGTTAATGTACTTGACCCTAATCAATCCCAAAAGCTCATTCCTGAACTCACTGTGCAAGATTTCGGCATTCAAGTTCGACAGTAAAAACACCCCCAGCACAACCGAAGTCCCAATAAAGGCATAGGCCACATATTTCAATCTGAAATATTGGTTGAAACCCAATAACCCCACGATTCCAAAAGCCAGGAATGGAATCCTTTCCTCCAGGATTTTCACGAACGTATCAGTGTTTTTCTCCAGGGGCCAGAAAATGAACTGCAGCAGGAAAAAGAAAATTGCAACGATAAAAAACCATTGGCGCGTGCTGTTTTCCCACTTGAAGTTTTTCCATTTTTTTTCAAGGAACACTTCAAGTGTGTACGAAATTAATGCAGCGACAAAAGCTATTCGCTGAAAAAGGTTTATGTAACAGGCAAGCTGGGTGATTAAGAATAGAACGCTGAAAAGATTGGTAAGCCTCACGGCTTTTAAAAGTTTACTTTCGGAGTGCATGAAATATAGGTAATTATATGGTTATTGTCTTTATTTATTCCGTTCCTTTAGCGGGGGAAATAAACAACCGCGCTTACTTATTCTAACTGAAATTCCAAGGTTGTTTCCATACATTTCCCCAACATCGACACCGAGGGCAATTCCGGCGTTTATTTGATAGAACTTTTCAAAGTGTTTGTTTAGTTCAAACAACATATTTGTAGATGAAATCATATCCTGGTTTGGGTAGCTGAAATAAGTCCCGTAATTTTTTGTGAATGAACCCAAGGCTTTGAAATTGTAATCCTTGTATTCGCCCTCGACACCTACATGATGAACCTGAACGCGGTTGTTCATCACTGAAATTTCGTTGTTCTTGTTGTAAACCGGTGAGGTTATGAATGGAGTGCCAATAGTACGCCCATAATATGTCCAACCATTTTGGTATAAATAGTTGTAAAAGTAACTATCGCCGCCTCCAAACACAATCCCGTCCACATCGTGGTACGGTCCGGTTTGGTCAGTCGTGTTCAGGTATTCGTAAACCACCTTTTTGATAAACGGGATTTTCTTGTTTCTAACAGAAAATCCCCACAGCCCATCCGAAATATTGGGCGTTTTCCAGATAAACCGGATAGGCTTGTCTTCGCTTAGGTTCTGCCAGTAGGCACTTATTTCAAAATTACCGGTATTTAGTTCCGCTTTGGTACTTTGTGAAATAATATGGTTACCACCCACGTTGATTTGATCGCCAATGGTTGCCGCCGAAGAGCCGCTCCTGGCCAGGAATACGTTGATGTAATCCTTCAGGCCGGAAGGCTGCTTGCCATATCCGGTCGGTGGCGGAGGAGTTGTACCGCCCCATTGGGCCACATGGTCTAATCCGTATTGGATGTGGAAAGGGCTTTTGTTTCCTCCAAAACGCAAATAGACATATTTGTGGTGGAGAAGCAGGTTCTTGGTGTAAATCTGGTCGGCAAACCAACCGTGCGAAACACCGCCTTTAGTCTCCACGAAACCATTTTTAAACAATAAAGGCTTGAAGTCCTCGATTCCGATAAATAATTTGGGCATTGGGCGGGAGTTCCACGAAAATAAAAATCCCCCGCACGATAAGCTTTCGTCTTGATTGCCAAGTATTTCCTCGTGCATTCCGGCGCTCGCGTTGAAAATCCAAAGCCGAGTATTGATATACAGTTCATGTAATTTGATTGAGCTTTCTTTCCTGCCGATATTCACGTAGCCACTGGCAACAAAGTTGTAGTCGAATGTTTTTTTTGAGGCTGACTTGCTTTTGAAGACCCTGGCCAACAATGTGCTGCTGTTTGGCTCGAAAGGGATAACCCCGAATTGGTTGTTCTGGAACCAAAAAGGTGCTGATGAACCACTGGCCGTCCGGGCGCTCATGCTGACATCGTACTGGATGCTATCGGTTTGTGCCGATGCAACCAGGCTAAGCATTGTGCAGAGTAATAATAAAATGAATCGGTGTTTCATTGTTTTTTATCGGTGGTTCTTCGAAAATCAAGGCTCAAAACTCCATAAATCGTTGAACCGGATTTCATCGGTTTCCCCAAAGCCTATAAACGCCTTGTTGCCTATAACAAAGCCAATCGCGTTCTCACGCCCTGCCGTGGGGATTGTCCCCCGCTTGTACCAGGTATCTTTTGCTGCATCGTATTCCACAATGTCGTTGAAAAACCGGCCGGTAGTTAACGAGCCTCCCATGTGCCGGCCTGTAGCCACAAAGAAACGATGGTTTACCGAAAGTGCCACCGCGTTCACACGCCCATTCCCGGGCATGGGACACCGTTTTTTCCATTTGTCCGTTTCCGGAAAATATTCCCACCAATCGTTTTTGTTCCCGGTTCCAAGCCCGTAATAAAAATGATTCCCATCGGTGCAACTTACAGCGGCTGTTCGTGCTTCGCCGGGGAAATCTGCCATTTGCTCCCACTTGTTGTTGCTTGCATCGTAGCGCCACACTTCCTTGCTCATAAATGTTTGGGCGCTTAATGCAAACAGGTATATCCGGTTTTTGTAGGTGAAGCTGGAGCATGAATTCACCGGTGCATCCTTACTGCCTGCCTTGCTGGGGAAGCTTGCCCGTGGAGTCCAGTTATCGAGGCCGGGGTCGTACACCCGGAAATCGGAGAAAATGGTTGTGTCAGAGGCATAAACGCCTAAATCCGAATTGTAGCCTAATCCCACATAAGCTTTCCCGTCGATTACTTCGGCTATTGCACCCACCCGCCCGTAGCCCGGGAAATCGGCTTTGCGGATCCATGTGTTGTTTGTGGGGTTAAACTGCCAGCAATCGGTTATGCTTTTTGTGTGGTTGCCTCCCGGCCTGCCCAGGGTGATGTAGGCATTCCCGTCTATAACAAAGGAAGTTGCGGTAGCACGCGCCAATCCGGGCGCGGTATAGACCTGTTCTACTTTTAACGTGGGATATGGGGAGTCGGCAAAATCGTTGCACGAATTCAATGCGAAAAGGGAAAGAAGTAAAACTGCTCCAAATGCCAGGTTTGTTTTCATTGCAAACCGTTCCATCCTAATTTGCATAAACCCTTACCCAGTCAACTTCGAGGCTTCCTGCTGTTCCGTGTTGTTTTGCCGAAATGAATGAACTGAAAGCCAGGTACATTTCTTCTTTTGGTATGTTGCTTGCCGTGCGGTAAACCTCCAGGTCGTTAATCAACCAAACCAATTCCTTTTCGGTCCAAATAAGTGTGTAGATATAGAACTGGGTTGGATTTAAACCTGTGATTTTCACGCCATCCACTATGTTCTTGTTACTGTTCCCCACCGTGATTTGTTTTCCGTTGAAGTGGAAAATACTGATGTGTGGCAGTTTTGAACCCGCACCAAGCCAAAACGCATGATGGATATTGCCATGGCAGCGCAGTTTGGCACGGAAAACTCCCTTTTGCTGGCGGAATTTCGTTGCTGTTTGCAATACGTCCGATGTGAAGTCAAACTCTTTCTCGATAAATCCTTTTTCAGGATGCCATGCCCGGGCGGTTGTCTTTTCGTGTTTCGTGGCGATTTTCAGGATGCCGTCAACCACACTGACGTTTTTGCCGGAGTTGTTGGCTTGCTTTTCGTTGGCAAATGAGTGGTTCCCGATTAAATTGGCGTTCTTGTAATGGAATCCAAAGTTCCAATGCGAATTGTCGAGGGTGTTCCAGTCGAATTCATCCTGGAAAGTCGGGTTTAATGAGCGGTATTTTTCAAACCGTTCGGGCTTTTCGTTTTCAAAAAACACGATGTCGGGGTTTTTTGCCAATTCAAGATACCGCTCTTCCAGTTCGAATTCGGGTGTTGTTTGCCAGCGGTTGGGGTTTGCCCAGAATTCGTTGGACTTTTTAAATTCAGGACTTGACACCTTCTGTTTCAGGTCTTCATATTCTTTAATGACGAATGAGTCGTGAAAGCGAGTGTAAGTTTTGAACTCTTTGGATTGTTCGAATTTTTTGTATTTCTGGAGCAGTTCGGAATTTTTTACTTTTTTCTTGTCGCCCAGCAACTCGTAGTCGAGCGATGATTCGAAACTGCGGTATTCTCTTAATTCTTCAGATTGGAGTACCTCGTAATATAGCACGATGGCATGTGAATTATGCAGTTTGTTGAATCTTTTTGTGATTTCATACTCTTCCGTGTCCTTGTATTTCCGGTTTTTCAGGACTTTTTTATTTTCTTGGAATGCGGCCGATTTCACCTCGTGGAGCAACTTCTTGTATTCCGCAAGTTCGAAAGATTTTTCAACCTCCGCATAGCGATGCATGGCATTCACCAGTTCGGTTTCCTGTTTTTCAAGTGTTGTGGTGGGGGTAATCCCCCTGAATATATTTTTCCAGAACAGATTCATAATTGCCAATGTGCTAATTTGCTAATGTGATAATATGCCAATGTGTTCTACTTTTCCAATGTGATAATTTGCCAATGCGTCCCTCTGGTAATTCCCGTTATGCGGGTTATTGTATTAATCGGAATACCGAACCAACACATCGCCACATTACCAAACTATCACATCGGTCGATTTTTTATCAAGCATCGATTTTCGCGTAGGTTGCGTTTTGTTCGATGAATGTGCGTCGGGGGGCCACATCGTCTCCCATCAGCATGGAGAAAACATGGTCGGCTTCCGCTGCGTTTTCGATATTCACCTGGCGCAATGTGCGGTTTTCGGGGTTCATGGTGGTGTCCCACAACTGGGTTTCGTTCATTTCACCCAAACCTTTGTAACGTTGCGTGTGTACCGCACCTTCAACACCGGCGCCGTATTTTTCGATAAATGCCTGGCGCTGGGCATCGGTCCAGCAATACTCCTCGATTTTCCCTTTTTTGCACAGGTAGAGTGGGGGAGTGGCAATATACAGGTAGCCTTGCTCAATCAACTCTTTCATGTGGCGGAAGAAGAAGGTCATGATCAGTGTTGCAATGTGGCTTCCATCCACGTCGGCATCGGTCATGATAATGATTTTGTGATAACGGAGTTTTTTCAGGTTTAGTGCCTTGCTGTCGTCTTCGGTACCAATGGTAACTCCAAGTGCAGTATAAATATTACGGATTTCCTCGCTTTCGAGGACCTTGTGTTGCATGGCTTTTTCCACGTTCAGGATTTTTCCGCGCAATGGCAGGATAGCCTGGAACTGGCGGCTACGGCCTTGCTTGGCCGTTCCACCTGCCGAATCCCCTTCGACCAGGAACAATTCGCATTTTTCGGGGTCCTTGTCGGCGCAGTCGGCGAGTTTGCCGGGCAGGCCTCCACCCGAAAGCGGAGATTTGCGTTGTACCATTTCGCGGGCTTTGCGGGCTGCATAACGGGCCGTGGCTGCAAGTATCACTTTTTCCACAATCATGCGGGCGGCCTTGGGGTTTTCTTCGAGGTAATTCCCCAATGCTTCGCCTACGGCCATGTCGACAGAACCCATTACTTCGTTGTTGCCGAGCTTGGTTTTGGTCTGGCCTTCGAATTGCGGCTCCTGTACCTTGATGGAAATAACGGCTGTAAGGCCTTCGCGGAAGTCGTCGCCACTAATTTCGATTTTCAGCTTGTCGAGCATTTTGCTGTCTTCGGCGTATTTCTTCAGCGTGCGTGTCAGGCCGCGGCGGAAACCGGCCAGGTGTGTGCCGCCTTCAATGGTGTTGATGTTGTTGACGTACGAATGTATGTTTTCGTTGTACGAAGTGTTGTAAGTCATGGCGATTTCCACCGGGATGCCGTTTTTCTCGGTGTTGATGTGGATGACGTTCTCAATCAGCTTTTCGCGGGCTTCGTCGATATACTCCACAAATTCCTTCAACCCTTCGTTCGAGTGGAAAGTTTCCGTGCGGTAGGTTCCATCTTCTTCCTGGTGGCGTTTGTCGGTGAGCGACAAGGTGATGCCGGCGTTCAAGAACGCGAGTTCCCGCAGGCGCCCGGCCAGGATGTCGTATTTGTAGATGGAATCAATGAAGATGGTATTGTCGGGCAGGAATGTGGTTTTGGTCCCGTTGGTGGTGGAAACGCCTATTTCCTGTACCGGGGCTTGTGGTATCCCGCATGAGTATTCCTGCATGTATAATTTCCCGTTGCGCGAAACTTCGACACGCACGTAGGTCGAAAGTGCGTTCACGCACGACACGCCCACACCGTGCAACCCGCCGGAAACCTTGTAGCTGTCCTTGTCGAATTTACCGCCGGCATGAAGCACGGTCATGACTACTTCCAAGGCCGATTTGCCTTCTTTTTCGTGGTAATCCACCGGGATGCCACGGCCGTTGTCGATAACGGTTATGGAATTGTCTTCGTTTATAAATACCTGGACTGTGTCGCAATGGCCGGCCATTGCTTCGTCAATGGAGTTGTCAACAACTTCGTATACTAAATGGTGTAATCCTTTTATGCCTATGTCGCCAATATACATGGCAGGGCGTTTACGCACTGCTTCCAAACCTTCGAGTACTTGAATGCTGCTTGCACCATAGCTGGCGCTGGCAGTTTCTCTTGCTTTTTCTTTTTCGTTCATTCCTTAATTTATATTATTGGTTTTCTGTACTCTTTCCTTGTGTTTTTAATAAAAATCCTTTTTCGAAAAGCTTACAAATATACAATAAATAATTGATATGGACGCTAAAATGAGTGGGAAAATCAGAATTAAGGGCTGGTGTCGGGGTTGTCCGGGTTTTGTAAAAAAAAGAACTGTCCATACCGTAAGGGATGGACAGTTTCTCCGGTTGTTGTTGCGTTTTCCCGGCTTATTCCAGTATTTCGTTGTCGTGCATTTCTTTCATGAACGATACAAAATCGTTCTTGCGGTCGGAATCCATCCATTCGAGGCTCCGGCGCGGGTGGGCGTTCAATGCGCCCGAAATCAGGTATGGGATATGGTAGCCCCAGTCGATTTGTTTTTGAAGTGGGTGTACGTGGTCCTGAATAGCTTGCAGCAATGGCAACAGGCGGTATTTCGGATTTTTCAGGAAGGCGATCAGGATTTCTATCGGGCAATTGCCGGCTCCTCGACCAAGTCCCATTAAAGTGGCATCGAGCATGGTGCAGCCTTCCATAACGGCTGTGTAGGTGTTCGACATGGCCATTTGCATGTTGTTGTGGGCGTGGATGCCTATTTCCTTTCCGGGCAAGGTGTCCATGTATTTGCGCACCAGGTGCTGGATGGACTCCACGTACATGCTGCCGAAGCTGTCGACAGCGTAAAATACTTTCACGCGCGATTTGGCAATGTCTTTCAGCGCTTCATCCAGTTCGTGCTCGTTCACCGTGGAAACAGCCATCAGGTTGATGCACACTTCGTAGCCCTTGTCCATGCAATGGTGTGCCAGTGCGATGGCTTTGTCGACTTGGTGTACGTAGCAAGCCACACGGATCATGTCGAGTGCGCTGTCGGCGGCCATTGGTATGTCGTCGAGTTCGATGCGGCCTATGTCGGCCATGGCGGATAGCTTGAGGTTGGTTTCGTTTTTGCCAACTATGCGTTCCAGGTCTTTCTGGAGGCAGAATTTCCAGGGTCCGTAAACGCTACGGTCGAATGCTTTTTCGCTGCTGAGGTAGCCTATTTCCATATAGTCGATTCCTGCTTCGACACAAGCTTTGTAAACTCCCCGGACAAAATCGTCGCTGAATTGCCATTTGTTCATCAATCCACCGTCGCGAACGGTGCAGTCCATTACTTTTATTTCTTGTTTGTACATTTTATTACCCTCACCTCCCCGGAGGAGGCTTTTAAGTTAGTTGTTATTTGATTTATTTATCTCCTTGTTGGATTCGACCTTTAAGTTCCTTTAGGGGCTTGGGACCTTTTTTCCAGTATTTTCAGTTCTTTCCCTATGTTGTGGTCGACCAGAAAGCGGTAAATCTGTTCGAAAGTTTCTTTGTCCAGGCCGTGTTCCTCGGCCCATTTGCCCCTGACCTTGATTACATGGTCTTTCCGTTCCTGGGCAACAACACTTTCAGCATCGGTTTTGTATTTCACAATTTCGCTGACGTATTGGAACCGGAGGGCGAAAAGGGCGATGATTTCCTTGTCGATCCGGTCAATCTGGATCCGGATTTCTTCCTTGCAGTTGCAGTCCGAAGGTTTTATTAGTGATTCCAAAGTAAAATGATAGAGAATGGTTTGAAAATTCTACAAAAGTAATAGATTTTGCATTACATTCAAAGAAAACGTTTTCTTTTTAATGATTGCCCGAAAAGCATCGTGGCTCGATTTTCTTTTCGGGCAAGGGGGTTGAAATCCTTGCTACGGGCAATTCCCGCAAAGTACGCAAAGGTTGGATTGCCTGTTTGGTGTTGTTGAACTTCCTTTGCATTCTTCGCGCCTTTGGATGGAAGCAATTTCTTGCCAAGCCCGCGAAGTACGCAGAGGTTGGGGTCAGGGTGTTGATTTATTCCGGGCGTTTTTTCGTTATGCCGCTGTGGAAATTAAGCCCTTCCGTAGTGGGTTGCACATAGCCGCGGCGCACCACGAAATCGC